>JAGLYY010000295.1 GCA_023131935.1 Spirochaetales bacterium
GGATGGAGAATGGGTGGCCCTGGAAATCGGAGACATCCTTACATCCGACCATGTCCTGAAAACCGAGGCTGATGCATACTGCGAAATCCAGTTTGGAGATATCGCGGTAGTACGGATTATGGAGGAAACCCAAATACGGATTGACGCAATTTCCTTTGGGGCCTCGGGCGGGGAAAACAGTCTTGAAATCATAACCGGCGGCGTGATAGCCAAGGTCCGAAAGCTCACCTCGGGAGAATCCTTCAGTGTACGGACAAAAACCGCGGTATGCGGAGTTCGGGGGACCGAATTTTCTGTTGAAGACCGGGGATTGGGAGAGGTCGCTATCGCCGTAACCGAGGGCTCGGTAGCAGTTCTCCCGCCATCGGTAGATATCCTGGAACTTCAGGTGTCTGCTGAAGAGATGGGTCTCGATATTTCTGAAAGTGTAAAAACAATCAAGGAAGGTGCACCGGTCGTCAGAGCCGGGCAGGAAATACAGGTTTCAGAAGCGATGTTGAAAGGGGCGGATTCAGCTCTGACTCAGATACAGGAAACGGTAGAAGCTTCGGAAGATACATCGATAGAGGAATCTCTCTCACAGATCGCCCGGTTATCGGAAAAAACCGCAAGAAATCTCGAGGATGATATTGAGGAGCCTGTATCCCTTTCCAGGGAAAAGGCGAAAGGGCTGGAAAGAGCAGCGGAAATGAGGTTTGTTATCCTGCCGGCCAGGAAAGCTGAAGAAGAAAAGGCTGTATCTCCTTTGAAACTCTCCCTCGTTACCCTTCCGGAAGACGCGGAAATCATTCTCCAGGGTGAGATTGTGGGATATGGTTCTTTTTCCGGACTTTACCCCCCCGGGGAAGTCCTCTCCTTTACTTTTCAGAAAGAAGGGTACCAATCCCATTCAATCGAGGTCACCATAGAACCGGGAAGTAACCGGAAACTCACCATTTCACTCGTAGAAAAGGAGAGATCCCAGCCCCGGGCAAAAACTGACCAGACGGAAGCGGAGGCGAAAGAAGAGACACCTGTTCCGGTCAAACCCGCTCCCGTTACACCTGCCCCGATAACTTCTCCTCCCACAGAGACAGCGGATACCGAAGAGGATGTTTCCGGGGAAGAGACTGCCCATGATGAAACCGAAAAAGGACCGGTTGATTTTACCATCAGGGTCCGGCCGGATGACGCGGTAATCGTTATAAATGATGAAATCGTGGGACGGGGACATTACTCCAGCCCCCTCGAAGCAGGATTAAAATTATCAATAAAAATAAACCGGCCTGGGTTTAGACCTCATGAAATGGACATCACTGTGCCCTCTGAAGGGTTTTCTGAAGAAATAAATCTCCTGGAACATCCTGTAGAGACCCGTTTCCGTGTCGGTCCCTCCCCTGTAATCGGGATTGCAGAAGGCCCGGGAACTGTTTACACGGTGAACGCCGAAGGGAACATCAGCGCGGTTACCTCCCTCGGCAGAATCCGCTGGCAGGCGGAATCGGGCAATCGCGGGATGTCCCGGTTGAAACCGGTCCTCATTGGCAGCTTGCTTTACCTTTCAGGCCGAAGCCGATTCATCATTCTCAACCGTCAAACCGGAGAAGTGCTCCGGGAAATACCCCTTGAAGGTCCCGCCGCCCACCCCTTCGGCCGACATATTATTGGCTCAAGGAACCGCCTTGTGTACCCGACAAACGAGGGGCTACGGATCTATGATCTATACGGCAGAGAGATCATCCGGGAAATAGATATTCCCGGAGGAGCCAGGATGACTCCCGCCGTGTGGGGAGGCAAGCTGCTCATCGCCAATCAGGAGGGGATACTGTTTATCATCGATCCGGGAACAGGTGAACTCCTTGAAGAGATACCCACCTCGGCCGGGCAGGTTGTGGGCTCCTCCATCTTTATCGATGGCAACCGGGCCATTTTTGCCGGAAGACAGGGTGACCTTGTCTGTGTCGATCTCGCAAAGAGAAGGGAAATCTGGAATGTCAGGATACCGCAGGATAATGCCCTGGTTGTGCATAGCCCTGTTGGTGAGCATGGAAATGTTTTTCTTTACTCCAGAAACACAATCTTCGGTTATACTATCCGTGATGGCACCCGTCTCTTTACACCAATTGAGGGCGCGGCGACCC
>JAGLYY010000296.1 GCA_023131935.1 Spirochaetales bacterium
CACCAGCTGTTCTAGAACATCTCCGATGTTTCCAACTAATCCTACCGAAAGGGCTTCTCCCTTCTCCTTCGCCTCCAAAACCAGGCGGACCGCCTCTTCGTAGGAATTGGTCATCCGGTCAATGTACCGGGTTTCCAGCCGTTTTTTAATACGCTCGGGATCCACATCAACCCCAAGGAATGCCGCTCCTGCCATCGTGGCCGCCAGGGGCTGAGCACCGCCCATACCCCCAATGCCGCCGGTAACCAGGAGGCGTCCTTTCAGGCTGCCGCCGAAATGTTTCCGGCCGCAGGCGACGAAAGTCTCGTAGGTCCCCTGGAGGATCCCCTGGGTCCCTATGTAGATCCAGCTTCCAGCGGTCATCTGGCCATACATCATGAGACCCCGTTCCTGGAGCTCCCGGAAATGGTCCCAGTTTGCCCAGTGAGGTACCAGATTGCTGTTCGCGATATATACCCGGGGTGCCTCAGGATGGGACCGTACCACCCCGACAGGTTTACCTGACTGGATCAGCAGACTTTCATCATCACCCAGCTCTAAAAGGTGTTTAATGATGGAATGGGCTGCCTCCGGATTACGGGCAGCCTGTCCCGTGCCTCCATACACCACCAGGCGGTCAGGATCTTCCGCCACTTCGGCATCCAGATTATTCAGAAACATCCTCAGGGGGGCCTCGGTCTGCCATGAACGGGCATGGAGTTTATTTCCCCGGGGCGCCTTATAATGGGGATGATTGGCAAATTCTTTAATAAAGTCCGAATAATTCATCTTTCTCTCCGTTTAAGTTCATATTTCCCTCCCTGGCGGCTTCGTTGGCCGTCCGGACGAGGCTCCCGGATGTGATAATTTGCCGGGCGGTTTCTAAATCTTCAGCGAAAAAACGGTCCGCATCTGCATGATCGATCTTTTCCCGGACGAGATCGTGACAGGCTTCCAGGATAGGTCCCGATTTCAGGGGTTTGCGAAAGTCAAAAGCCTGGGCGGCGCACATAAGTTCAACCGCGAGGATCTTCTCTACGTTCCCCAGCACCTGGAAAAGACGCCGTCCGCTGATGGAACCCATACTGACATGATCTTCCTGCCCGAGAGAGGTGGGGATACTATCAGCGCTGGGGGGAAAACAGAGGCTTTTATTTTCTGATGCCAGGGCAGCGGAGGTGTACTGCGGGATCATGAATCCTGAGTTGATACCGGTGTTTTTCATTAAAAGACGGGGCAGATCTCTCGTTTCACTATCCAGAAGCAGATAGGTCCGCCGATCTGAGATATTCCCCAGTTCACTTGCCGCAACGGTAGAATAATCCAGGGGCAGGGCCATGGGTTCACCGTGAAAATTACCTCCGCTGATGGTATGGTCCGCGTTAAAAATAACGGGATTGTCGGTAACGGCATTGAGTTCCACCATGAGGGTCTCTTTCAAGTGGAGCCACGCATTCCGGGAAGCCCCGTGGACCGGGGGCATACAACGGAGGGAATAGGGGTCCTGTACCCTGCCGCAGTCCTTGTGGGATTCGAGGATCTCAGATTCTTTCAACAGGATCATCAGCCGATGAGCAACCAATCTGGTCCCCTGGTAGGGACGTAGATCGTGGAGCTCCTTCATAAAGGGTTTTGCTGAACCTAAGAGGGCCTCCAGCGACATGGCACCTACAAGGTCCGCGGTATCCAGGCAGTTTTTCATCTTGGAAAGGGATGCCACCCCCCAGGCAGCGATAAACTGGGTACCGTTTATAAGGGCCAGCCCCTCCTTGGGACCGAGCTTAAGGGGTTCAAGCCCCGCTTCCTTCAGCATCTCCCTCCCGGAGAGGAGACGTCCCCGGGAGGTCACCTTTCCCAGCCCGATTAAGGGGAGAAAGAGATGAGACAAAGGTGCAAGGTCCCCGGACGCACCAACCGATCCTTGAGAGGGCACAACCGGTACAACCTGGTTCTCAATGTGCCAGAGAATCCGTTCCAGGGTCTCCGGGGCCGCTCCGGAATAACCTTGAGCCAAGGCATGGACTTTTAACACCATCATGAGCAAAGCGATCTCTTCCGGAATCGGGTCGCCCATGCCAACACTGTGGCTTTTCAGGATGTTATACTGAAGAATCCGGGTTTCTTCCACGGAAATTCGGGTATCACACAGAGGGCCGAAACCGGTGTTAACGCCATACACAACTTTACCTTTTTCCACAATGGACCGGGCCTCCCGGCAGCAGGCCCGTACCCGATCGAGGGCCTCCCCCTTCAC
>JAGLYY010000297.1 GCA_023131935.1 Spirochaetales bacterium
ATAGTTGATGGAAAAACCTCCCGGAGTCGGGAAAAGCCATCTGGCCATTGCAGTGAAAACTGCTTCGGCTCATTAGTATTTCAGATTTTTTTCCTGTTACCCCGCGGTTTGAACCGCGGGGATTTAATTTGACAGACTATTCAGTTGCCTCTTGCGTTTCTTCCGGGTTGTTGTCTTCGGTGACATCCTCGTTTTCTTCACTCTGTCGCTGTTGTTTTTTCAGTCGTTTTTCTTCTTTCTTCTTCTTCTTCGCAAGTTCCCTCCTGCGTTTTTCATATGAATACTGATTTTTAGCCATGCCTTTCTCCTATTTCGTAAATGATAAAAAAAGAGGGCTGCCTATCTCTTTAGATAGCCCCTTTTTATACGGCGATGATCCTAGTACTGGTAGGAACGCTGCCTGGGCTTGCGGTCATGAGCTTCGTTCAGCTGATCCTCAGTAGTCGAGTAGTTCAAATTACCGAATGATAGGCGAAGTTAAAATCAGCGTCAAGCTAAAAGCGGCTGAAAATCGAAAATCCGGCCCAAACGGCTGAGTTTCGTTTGTAATATTTGTTAAGTATTACTTGACCATGTGGTCATTATGTTATATATTATGACCAGGTGGTCAGGAAAGGTTATGAAAGATAAACGGAAGAAAATACTCAAAGAAGCTTTAATTGAATTTAGTAAGGAAGGATATGCAAATGCTTCAACCAATCAGATTGTAAAACGGGCAGGTGTATCCAAAGGCTCCCTCTTTAATTACTTTGGTTCGAAAAAGGAACTTTATCTGCTTCTTATGTCGGAAGCAGCAAGCAAGTTTACAGAAGGTCTGAAGAATACTACTTTCAACTCAAAGGTAATTTCTGAAAGATTTGCTGCTCTTTCGGAAGGTGCTTTCACATGGTACAGCAATAACAGAGATCTTTATCACTTTATGATAACACTAAGTGATGCGGGACAAGATATTCAGCAACAGTTTTTAAAGAGAGAAGGGGAATTAGTCAAAATTGATTTTATTGAAATGATTATTGAAAGTTATCAACCTGGTGCATTTACAAAGGAAGAACTCCATCAGATTGTAAGCTGGCTATTTAATGCTATGAAAACCGAGTTATCAGCAAAGATTACCAGATTAATACCGTTAGTTGAGCTAAAAACTCTATATTTTAAAAAATTCAGGTTATTAAGCAGGTTCCTTGAAAAAGGGATCTCGGGAAATTAGGAAGATATTGTAGGAGGAACATATGAGAGTATTAATAACCGGAGCCAATTCCGGAATAGGGAAAGAAGCAGCAGTAAAATATGCAGAGAATAATTACGAAGTGATAATGCTTTGCAGGAACCGTAAAAAAGGTGAATCGGCAAAAGAGGAGATTATCAAAAAGACCGGAAATGAAAATTTGTCACTAATTATATGTGATATGTCATCACAAAAATCTATTCGATCGGCTGTTGATACTATCAAATCACAGTATGATTCTATAGATGTGCTCATCAATAATGCTGCTAATTTTGACCTGACAATTTCAGAGGCTGTTAAAACAGCGGAGGGTTTTGAACAAATCTGGGCCACAAATCATCTTGGATCATATCTACTCAGCCATTTGCTTGTAGATCTGCTTAAAAAAGGTGATAGGAAACGAATAATTAATATATGTTCAAAGGGGATTCTTGCATTTCCTTTTATCAAAATTAATTATGATGACCCCGGCTTTTTCAGGAGCAGTAAGTATTCTGTTGTAAAGGCTTATTATCAATCGAAACTGGCGCAGGAGATGACTACAGTTTCCTTATCAGAGAAATTAAAGGATTCTCAAATAACTGTAAGTGCAATAAAAATCCCCGCTGTTAAAGTTGATGCGTCACGACTACCGGATATTTCTAAGTTCAAACTGAAAATCTATAAAATGAAAATGAAGCACGCACTTGAACCTTCACGGATGGCGGAAACGTATTTTTGGCTGGGTAACTCGGAAGACGCTAAAATGATGAATGGAAAAATAATAGATGAGAATAACAAAGAGGTAAAATTTGTTTCTGCAGTTAACAATATTGAAAATCGAAAGAAACTGGTTGAGCTCAGCAACACACAAATAGGGTTGAGCTGATAATAATGGGGCTCTCCCGATATCACCGGACAGCCTCAATTTAAAAAATACTTAGTGGATGATAGTGAAAGTTATCGTGAAGTGCAACCTGTTGGAGGGGTGAAACCGTGGATTTCCGCGCAATCCGGCTCTATTTTAAAAAGAGCCTTATTTATATACTATATCCCTAAAATGAAGGAGGAGAAAATGAAAAGCTACAGGAAGGAACTCTGGTTCAATACAAAGAACCGATATGAGCTTGTACATATATCCGGGGAAGTAGTTGAAGCAGTCAGGGAAAGTGGTATTAAGGAAGGCCTCTGCCTTGTGAATGCAATGCACATCACTGCGAGTGTGTTCATCAACGATAATGAATCAGGTCTTCATGAAGATTATCTCGAATGGCTGGAGAAGCTTGCACCCTACAGCAGGGACGGTTACAGGCATAATGTGGGAGAAGATAACGGTGATGCCCATCTGAAAAGGCAGATAATGGGCAGGGAAGTTGTTATAGCCGTAACAGATGGCAGGCTGGATTTGGGGCCCTGGGAAGCTGTCTTTTATGGCGAATTTGACGGCAGGCGCAGGAAACGGGTGCTGATCAAAATTATCGGAGAATAGGTCAATCAGATCTCTTGCCTTTTACACCAGCATGGTTAGAATTTAGTTTATGAAATTCGTCACTAGAAAAAAGGCACACTGGTCTATTTCTCTCCTGCTTGTATTTCTTACCGTTTCAGGATTAGGCGCTATAACCTTTTGTCTCTATTATCTTCTTATTCAGGACCGGAATGACTATCTGATGGCCGGTGTTTTTGGTTTTATTTTCCTGATTACCGGTTTCATCCTCTTCATACAGTCATATGCCTGGTACACGGCCTATTATGTTCTGAATGACTCTCTTGATTTGAGAGGTGTCTACTCAAAGTGCAAGATCCTTTATCATGATATCCAGTCGGTCCGCGCCCTTAGAATTAAGGAGGCTAAGGATATCATAGATACCTATATGCAGGAAACTACAAAACATGAAACTGAAATGGATCTTTCCGGTTGGTATAAAAGCGGAAAGCGCTATAGTAATTTTTCAAAATATTGTACCTATCAATTTATCCATAAACATCGCGGACCAATGCCCCACTTAGTGGAATATAAGGGATCCATTGTTTCCGGAGATTTCGTACTGCTACGCCTTATAAATAGTACAGAGTACCTTCTCAGCCCTGTAGATGTGGATGGTTTTGTTGATGCTGTAAATCAACACTTAAGTGGTAGAAAATAGATTGCTTTACATGAAACCTACATTCCGCACCAGAAAAGGCGCGGAAGTGGATCTGATCCTTGACGGTCCCTTCGGCTTCGCTCAGTGACCGGACGGGTGGGAACCGCTGTCCGAGCGGAGCCGAGGACGAGGGTAGTGAAGGATCTTCCTGAACTGGCAAGCGGTTACGATACCACAACCAATTTACTTTCATGATTTCGGTGCTAAAATGATCTATTATTCTTTGAGGTTTAATAAAGTCGTATCAGCCAGAAGCAGCTCTATGAGGAAATCACAGATATGTATAATAAATGTCTAAAACATTCGCTATAAACAGGTAATGTTTGAAGTGCCGGAGTTATTTTGACAGTACTAATAAGTATGAGTCTGATGAGCAGTTGAAAGGGGAAGAAAAGCTAAATGCTTTGTCTATAGAGAATCTAATAAGAGAGAAAATGGTATGATAGGATACATGTATATTTTAGAATGTTCAGACGGGACTTATTATACCGGAAGTACAAAAAATTTAGAAAAACGTGTATGGGAACATGAAAATATTATGGGTGCAAATTATACAAAGAAAAAACATCCGGTGAAACTTGTTTATTATGAGAAATATTCAAGAATTGACAAAGCCTTTTACCGTGAAAAGCAAATACAGGGATGGAGTCATGCAAAGAAGAAGGCGTTGATTGAAAGGAATACAAACAAACTGCATGAATTAGCAGAATGTAAGAATGATACGCATTTCAAAACCACGGCCCCTTCGGCTTCGCTCAGTGACCGGACGGGTGGGAACCGCTGTCCGAGCGGAGCCGAGGACGAGGGGGTCTGGTCATCAATAATGGGGAAGAAATAAGGGCTTTAAGCGACAAAATCATTCAGGTCCCGGTAGGATTCCTATAAATCTGTTGCACTATTCACTTCATCCAGTGAGGGCGCAATATAAATTATAGATAGTGAGTGCGCCCTACCGAACGCACTCATGAAAAAAGGAAGGAATGTAAAACATATCCCCCCCCTTTTTTTAAGTAAATGAAAACAAGCTAAAAACTGTATTTCGCCTTCACAAAGAGGGTGTCATTATTATCGAAATTGCCAAGCATTGATGTTTCATCTCCACCGAATATCTGGGCGCCAAGAGTGAGGGTAAGCGAGTCGAAATAAAGGCAATCGACCTGCGGTATCAGCAGGAAATCCACACTTGTTTCCTCATCATCACAATAGATGTTACATATTCCGCCCAGCATTATTGCAAGTGTCTCTTCAAAAAAATTGCTGGAAAGACCGCCGATGATGGAATTGATGGTCTTTACATCATCAAGGTCAGTGAAGTTCAAATTCTGGATTTCCTCCGAAAATTGCAGGTTTATTGAAAAGTAATCCAGGAATGGGAGATCGGCGCCTATCGCCCATTTCAGTTTCGGGTCGGCAATGGCGTCATCCTCACCATTCAGGTCTTCCGTAAAGAAAAAGGCCCCTTCCGCCCTGATACCAAGATCCAGTATGGTTGTGGCAAAATCAAGACCGACAATGTGCAGTCTGTGATATTCAGGTGTCAGGGTAACATTTATTTCTCCGGCGGTAAAATCGATAATTTCGATCTGATGTATTGAAGGATTGTCGTCCCATGTATAAAAGTAGCTCGCGGAAAAATCACAGCCCAGAACGGAACTTCCGATGCGGAGGCCTGCTTCGAAATTTTCGGGGACCATTTCGGGATATACCGCGTCAGCAAAAGCATACACCATATTGAAGGTTTGCGGACCCATCTCAATTGTTTCGGGTAAGGAAGGGCGGTAAAATGCCCAGTCAGAATCATCATCCGGAAATATGCTGGGGGAAAAAAACGGAATGAATATTCCCTCAAGCTGGAGATAATCGTCGAAAAGATACACATTGGCCTTGATCATTGGAATTGCTGTTTTCATGTTTGAGAAATCAAGAATATCAAATTCCTTATAGTTAAGAGGATTGATATTGTCGGTCGGGGCCAGCGCGTCTACCCTGCCCCAACTTACTTTCTGCGCACCGAGAGATATTTCAAATATTCCGGCCCAAAGGTTTAAATATAGTTCTTTAAGGTTGATACATAAGTAATTTTCCGTATCGGGAAATTGTTGCAAATATCCCGATAGATCACTGTTCCCATAGGCATGTTTGATATCAAGATCGGCATGAGCGGAACAGTTCTCTCCCATCATGAAAGAAGAGAGTTTCAAATTCAGACAACTGTTCAGTTTTGTAAGGTCGTACGGATCACCGAGGCGCATATTAGCCTGGTTCATAATAGAACCGTTCAACTCGGTGTCGGCGAATATATTTGTGCAAAAAATGAATGTAAGTGTAATAACAAAGAATACTACGCTATGTATTCTGCTTTTATGGTCCATGATTAAAATCCTCCTGTTTCTCGTTTAAGGTGTCTTTGCGTAAAAAAACTGTCCAGTATTTCGGTATTGACTTCCACTTTCCTGAATTCTATCAATGTTTCATATCCACTTTTCTGCTCATTGGTCATCAGGAGGGCAGAAGCGGTCCAGATATCGGTTCCTTCAATTTTTTTAAGGCCTGTTTGCGTCATTACTTTCAGGTAATTACCCTTCTTATCGTAGAATTCCTGCTTCACAAGATAAAAAATATCTTTTCGGACCCAGAGAATTTTTTTACTATAGCCTTCATCATTCTTTATAGTATCGGTGGCAGGCACGGCTTCTATTTTATAACAGTCATTTCCATCTATACTCTCGCTCCCTATGATACTATAATTGTAATTATCAATGCTTCCCTGGCTCATATCGGCATAAGTAAAATCCGAGCCCATGAAACTCCCGCTTTTCCCGCTGGAAGCTATTCTTCTTACCCTTTTCAGCGCCGGAAGATATATCCATAAATCATCA
>JAGLYY010000298.1 GCA_023131935.1 Spirochaetales bacterium
GGCTCTATAAACTTGATCAACGATCTGCCATTTCCCAGCTCATCTTCTTTTGCCCACATATACATTGTTCTAACACGTGTTGAGCCGCCCCTTCTTATTTCCATGGTCATGATGGATTTCCTGTCTTCCGTCGTGTTTGCTGCTTCGACTTTTTCTACTATCTGTTTGGCGGTAAGCGGTTCATCGGCAAAAATATGGTTTCCGATACCTACCGTGAGCAGTAATAGAATTGATACAGTCACCTTTGTTCTTATGTTCGTTTTCATCTTAGTTTTCTCCTTTGAATATAATTTGTTTGGTTTGTTTTATTTTTACTGCCGCTATTTTGCTGCCTTTATCGGTTAAAAGCAGTAACGATGGCAAAACGGTCAGTGCGCTGCAGGAAGAGACGAGCATAGTAAGGGCTATTAACCAGCCGAAGTTGCCAAGCGGCGGGAATGAGGAAAAAATAAGTACGAGAAAACCCAGTCCGACAGCAAGCGCGTTGAAAAGTATCGCCTTTCCTGTTGTTGTTGTCGTCGCGCATATGGCTTCTTCCTTTGTTTTTCCGGCCTTCCTTTCGATTTTATATCTGTTAAAGAAGTGAATCGAATAATCGACCCCTATGCCGATTGCCACACACGCAATCATCGCCGTTGCGATATCAAGCGGTACCTTACAAAGGCTCATTAAACCAAAATTGAAAGCAACGGTTATTGCGACCGGAAGCGTGCAGATTATTCCATGGATGAAAGAGCGTGTAACAATCATCATCAGGATAAGAACAAAAAGAATCGCAAAAAGAAGGCTCCGCAGCTGCCCCTCCACTATTAATTCATTTATTGCCTGTTCCAGTACGGGCATACCGGTAACAATGGCGCCGGCTTTTTCCCCATTAAAACTACTCTCCAGTAAGGCTTCGATCTTTGTTAGTATTTCGACCTTTTCATCACCATCGCAGATGCCTATTCTCGCCGTAATTACCGCCTGGTCATACTCGAAGGAAATGAGCCTGTCTATATCATCCGCGCCTCCTATGGAAAGGAGCAGGAGAAATTGCGCTGCTTCATCTCTACTTCGCGGAACCACTCTGTATTCCGGTCCTCCTTCGTTAAGCGCCTGATTTACATCTTTCAGAACATTGACAAGAGAATATGAACTGCCGACAACATCAATTGCTTCAATCTCGTTTTGAAATTGTTCCATCGAGTTTAAGACATCCGGGTCCAGGATATCGCCTTTAACAAGCACCTGGATTACATCCGCTCCCCCAAATCTGTCATTCATGAGTTCGTATGCCTTAACCGGCGGGCTTCCGGGTTTATAGAAATTAAGCATGTTGAATTCCGTGCTGAGCTTCGGGATTGATATGAGGGCCGGTAAGAACAAAAGAGTCGCAAGAAACAGGACAATGAACGGTTTTTTACCGGTAAATTGGGAGAGTTTTTTTAAAATGATCTCCAATCTCCCCTCTTTTTCATCTATCAGGGGATTTTTTTCAGGCTTATTTGAAGTCTTTAATAATGTGAGAATGGCCGGAATAAGGGTTATCGATATTAAAAACGCGGCCAGAACGCCGAAAGCAGTAAACACTCCGGTCTCTCTTATCGGGTTCAGGGGAGAGAAACAGTTGGCTGCAAATCCGATCATGGTAGTAATCGCGGCAAGCAGAATCGCCAAGGCAACGATTTCCATGGTCTTCATCACTGTTTTTCCGGAATGTCTCTTTTGATTACCATGTTCATCTGAATAGTGGGACAAAATATGGATAGCGTATGCCGTTCCGACACCAATGAGGACGATCGGTATGATATTACTTACATTGGAAAGGGGAACCCTTAAAAACCCCATAAGCCCCAGTGTCCAGATTGTACTTATTCCCGCTACCGACAAGGGCAATATGACACCACGAAGATTTCTAAAGCTCATAAAAAGAACAATAATTACAACAAGAATAACGAACGGAATAAGCAGTTTCATGTCCTCTCTAACAACCGTCCCCACATAGTTTTCCATTACAGGCAGCCCAATCTGGTGAATTGTCCCGTTAAAATCACTTTTCGCAAGGACCTCATCAAGTTCCTGAAGAGCTTCTTTACCATCGCTGTCGGGCTGCATCTGAATAACAATTACGGCAACCCTGCCGTCTTCCGAAACGGTAACACCAACGGCATTCTTGCTAGAAAGGATTCTCTTTTTCAGTTTTTCCAGTTCTTCCGCATCGTCCGGAATCTCATCGATAAGTTCAATAATTTCAAGTCCGTATTCCACCCCTTTAATTTCGCCTGAATTGGTGATACTTCTAACACTGCTTACCCAGCTGAGTTCTCCGATTTCCTGGGTAAGATTATCTACCGATTTTAATACCTGATATGTGAAAATATCCCCGGTTTCGAGCGCGAGCATGATAAAATCGGCGCCCCCGAACTTCTTGTCAACTTCTTCAAAAGTCGTCACCCTTTTGTCGTCGGCGGGGAGCATATTTTTGACATCCGCGGAAACTTCTACCTTCATAAGTTCATAAAAAAAGCAGCAAGTAAGCAGAAGTATCAGGGCTATTGTGATTACGGGATGTTCAGTAACAATTCCAGTCAGTTTCTTTAACATCGTATCCTCCATTCATGATTGGTTGGGATTGTGTGGTGTCATAGTTTTTACAATATAAAGCGATGTATTAACTTTTCCTTTCAATAATTCAAAATTGCTGTCGGAGTATTTCCCCTCCTGATAATGCGTGATTATGCCCTCACGGTTTATGACGAAAATGTTTGTTATATCCTCCTTCGCGTTGAGGCTTTTATAAAGACTCTGCTCCCAGTCAAGAAGCACTTTAACAGGACAGGATTCCTCTTTAGCCTTTTTATACACAAATTCGCGGTTGATAAAAAAAGGGACATGCATGGGGGCGACATAGAATATTTCCAGATCTTCATTGCCGATAAAATGATCGTTCAGAGCAGATGCCCAGCTCAGTATATCTTCCCAGACACCCCGGGCACCCATAATAAATAAAATTACCTTTCCGCGCATATTCTCGAGCTTATGGATTTCCCTGTTTGAGTCTTCTATGGTGAAATCGGGCATTGGGTAACCGATTTTTATCGAAGTCTGATCCGCAAAGAGATGTCCTATGGAAATCACGAACAGAAAAAATACCAATCTTCTTCCTGCTGTCATTTAAAACCCTCCTCTTCCATTCGGCTTGGTTAGTAAGTCATTACTTACTTAACATAAACCACTACCCCCTTTTTGTCAAGTAAGTACTTACTATTTTTAATATTATTGTTATACTATGCCTGTCATAAAAACCTTTAGGGAAGGTGAATAGAAATGGAACAGAAAAAAAGGATGTCGGGTCAGGAAAGAAAAGACCAGATAATAAACGCGGCAGTAAAAGTGTTTTCAGAAAACGGGTTTCTGGGGACTAAAACCAGGGAAATAGCTGAAGCAGCCGGAGTCAGTGAAGCAATGATTTTTAAACATTTTAAAAATAAAGACGATCTTTACAGGTCCATTATTAAAAAAATAAGAAAAGACCATTCGCATGAACTGAACTTTTTTCTGACCAGGCCTGAAAGTGTATGGGATGTGTTAAAAGTAGTCGTACTTGAAATATTGAAGGAGTTTGAGGAAGACCCCTCTTTTTTACGGCTGATACTTTACAGTGCGCTTGAAGAAAAAAAGTTTGCATTCAATTTTATGGAAGAAAATGTGTTCGGGAAAATGGAAGCGTTTCGAAATATAATAAAAATGGGAATTAAGAAGGGAGATATCCGCGATGTGAATCCAGATCTGGCGGCACAAATGCTCTGTGATATGATCGGTGGGTACTGTATTTCGCAATATATACTGAAACAGCCGAAACATCTTGAAAAAGAGGATATTGCTGAAACCTATGTTGATATTTTTTTAAACGGGATAATGAAATGAC
>JAGLYY010000299.1 GCA_023131935.1 Spirochaetales bacterium
GATTCCCGAATTACGACAACAGAAGAAAAACAGAAAGAAGCCCTTCGAGAACGGTTTCTCAAAGGGCTTTTTGCATTCGATACGACCATTACGGGTCGGGCATCGTACCGTGACGGTCAGAAATGATTCCCGGCAGGGTGACCATAAGCTCCTCCGGACTCATGATGTTTCAAACACCCTTTCCGAAACCCGTTAGATTTCCCGGCAATCAATCCCGCAGGTCGCTTCCCCGGTCCGTCGCAAAAATCATAAGCGGCATGAATTCGCTGATGATAATGAAATAGACGCAATGGTCTTTGAAAATTCAGAAGAGGATTGTCCTCTTTCATACCGGAAAATGATACTTCAGGCTGAAAGCGCAGTGAAACAGAGGTTGATTTTACCGATTTGAAAGTTTCCTGGACAAACCACTCCCGGAGAATGGAAGATGAGAACACTGTGAAAAGTGAAGTAACCCTTAAACAGCCTTACGGTAATAGTGCCGGTACATACCAAAGAGTACCGGTCTGCTTACAATTTCCCCTTCACTTTGCGGCGGAGTACCATCTGGAATATTGTTTCCGATTCCCTGATGAGGTCTTATGGAGTTGCATATCAGGAATCCAGCAGAGCAATAGTATTTTTCTGATATTTATTGTTCTGCTCTGGATGATATGATAAGATACCTTTGAAATAATAAGGGAATAAAACCGTTAAGTGTTCTTTGAAAAGCAAGAGAAGGAAAGAGAAAAGATCAGAGGGATTACTCCCTCTGATGAACAAACCGCTTCCATTCGACCCTGGTATTGCGGAAGTTTAGAAGATACCCAACCGGAACGCCTGATAGCCTTAGATAGTTGATAAGCTGAGCTTCCATTGTAGAGCCAAGAGCTTTGACCGACTTGAGTTCTAAGATGATAGAGTTGTCTACGACAAGATCGGCTACATAGGCACCGGCCAATTCACCCTTGTAGTAAAGCGGATACACTTTCTGCCTTTCAAAGGGAACCCCTGCATGCGATAACTCGATAACGAGAGCACCTTCATAAGCCGACTCCAACAACCCGGGACCAAGAATGTTATGAACGCTGAAAGCCATACCGAGAACGGAATCTGACAATGTTTTGTGTAACAGCATCTGCTACCTCCTGTTTTACTTTCAAACACCGTTCCTGTGACGAGCTGGACTCCCTGCGGTCGTGCCTCCACAAAACTTGTGGCAAAAGGGCCGGTCAAGGATTTGAGGGAACCGAGAACCCGAAGGGCTTGTCCTTTACAGGGAGGAGCAGGAAGGTACAATGAAAAAAGCAGGAGGAAAGGGGCTGCAAAAAAAGAATCCTTTTTATCAAATATGAAAGTCTTACGATTGCAAGTAAAGCTATCAGGAGTGAACATCGTGTCCTATCGGCGTGACCCCATACCTTTACAGCCCATATCAGTTGTTTGAATAACTTTCTTCATCCATGAAGTTGTCCGGCAACACGGATGGTAACTGCGTGGATAGACTGAAGGGGGGTAGGCTGTAGGCTGATAGGGGATTAGCCTAAATAGTTACGATAGAAGCAGATTTTTCTTTTCTCCTTTACCTGTATAGACGATATTTATATATAATGGTTGGTGGTTTTCATATGAAGAAAGCGGCAGCATTCCTCCTTTTTCTGTTTATCCTTTCGGGGACCGTCTGGGGGTTTTCTTCAGCGATAGATAATCCCTTTTCTGCACGGGAAAATGTGGAAATACGACGGGAGATGGAGAGCGTGATTCTTGGGTCCCTGTCAGCTGTAGTGAATACCCCCTTCCGGGTTTTCCCTCAACAGGAAGAGTATCACCGGGTAAAATTTCAGACCCGGGAGTCGGAGCATGCTTTTTATATTCTTTTTACCAATGAGAGGGCGTTTACTTTTCCCCTTTATTCCAGTGGCAGCTATATAATTAAGCGAAGTAAAGAATCGGGTGAGTTCCTCCAGATTAAAATTTTCCTGAAAAATGATCCCGGTTCCTTCCTTCGTATTTTCCCGCACGGAAGCCGTTCCTCCATGGATATCTGGCTCTATAACACACGGGTGCAGAAAGGGGTGATTGTACCGATGGAGATTGAAGAGCTCGCGGTTACCCCCCTCGCCCTCCTTATCGAAAGGACAAAGGAAGCTGTACGGTGGGACCTGATTTTTCCGGTGGTTCAGTACTCCCTCTATGATCCCGTAACAGAAATGGTAGAAAAAATCCGGGATTCTATGGAATTTCTTCAAGACGCGGATGATGGCGCCATGGATGCGGAAGGTAATTGGATATTAATAGAAAATTCTTCTTCCCAGGAGGGTGGTTTCAACTGTTCAGGTTTTGTGAAGTGGGTCATTGACGGGCTTTATCTTCCCAGGAACGGTACCCTCCTCCCAATCGAACTATTGAAAGTGAAACAATTGGACATCCGTGGAAATGAATGGACCGACCGGTATGAGGATGAGAGGGACCCCTGGTTTGGTCTTGATTGGACGAGAAATCTCGCGGCCATTATCCGCGGCACTCCCGAAGATCCCGAAAGGATGGATGTTCGAAACCTTCCCTTCCTCCGTTATGTGGAGGATGAAGGGTATCGGATAGAGGAACTCCCTCTTGCGCTCTATCTGCTTGCTGTTCAATCCCCGGGAAGTTTCTATCTGGCTTCGGTAAGTCAGGATTTCGGAACCGATCCTGTTCTTCATCAGCACACCCATGTTCTTGCTTTGTTTCCGACCTTAAGTCGCGATGGTGATCTCCGGATAGCTGTAATGGAACGGAACCTGCAGGCAAGTCTCGACAGCCTCCTTTCACGGTATCCCAAGGAATACATCCATCTTGTGAGGGTTGAGGGGGACCCGCTGTTTCGGTTGCCCACATTGCCCTGAATAGTATTGAAGAAATCAATTTCCTGGGATATCTTTCTTTTAGTATGATTAAGAAAATATATTTTCTCTTTACCTTGACAGTTTTCTCGTTATTCATAGCACTGCCGGAAATCGGTGCTCAGCCTCTGGAGAAACAACTCTTCAGGGATGGTGAGAACCGTTTCTCTTCAGGGGAGTATGAAATAGCTCTGAACCGATATGATGAATTCCTCGATCATTATCCCCTTTCAAACCTTGTCCCTGATGTGCAGTTCCGCCGGGCGATTTGTCTCTATCGATTAGGGCGGTACGAGGAGTCCTTTTCACTTCTGGGCAGAATCGAAGTAAGGTACCGCACCACCGGTTTCCTTCCATTTCTCTCTTTCTGGAAAGGAATGACAGCTTTTCAGCAGGGGCGTTACTCTCCGGCCGCGGGGTATTTTACTGAATACCTTGGGGGTGCCGATTCTTCCCTGTCTGTGGAAGCCAGGTACTATCAGGGGATGGCGTATTATCGTGATGGTGATTTTTCCAGCGCCCGGGAAGCCCTGGAGATGCTCTCCTCTGAAGAGCTGTCTGCCCGTCCTTATGCCACGGCCCTCTTATCTTCCTTTTATCTTCGGGAAGAGAGGTATGAGACCCTTCTGTCCCTCACCGAGGGGTATGCGGCAATAGAAAGGGTGGGTACAACCGGGGCCGAGGGCCGAATTCTCCTCTATCGTGCTGAAGCCCTCCGCGCGATTGGAGAGATGAATAGGGCCATGAAGATTTATGAAAACTTAAAAAATGGGGAACCCGAGGTTGCAGCTGCCGCTTTTATCCGACTTTTTGAGTATTACGAAGAGGATTGGGATGCCCGCCGGGCTCTCATTGATGAGGGGGAAGTTGTTCTGTCCGGAGCGCAGGTCACCCTCCTGGATTTCTGGCTCAGGATTGCTATTGCCAGTTACCGGCAGGGAAAAGAGGACCTCGCTGAGGTATATCTCAACCGGATACGCCGAATCGCAGAGCCGCAACAGATAAACGGCCTGGTCCCCCTCTATCTTGCTGAGATAGGGAGGAAGCAGGGAGATTTAGAGCGGGCGATTGCAGTTCTCGAGGAATACACCTCTCCCGATACCGACAGGGAGGAATATATCCTCTTCAATTTGACCTCCCTCTATATCGCGACAGAAAAATGGGCAAGAGCGATAGAAATCTTAACCGATTTCATGACCCGTTATCCGGAATCGAAACTCTTTCCACGGGCCACTTACCTTCTGGCATACAGTGTCTATCGACAGGATGATTATTCCCGTTCCTTGAAAATTATCGAATCCCTTATTAATTCCACCGAATTCAATATTGTTGCTTCAGACGCATTGATGCTGGGATCTGTTCTTTACCAAAAAGTGCAGAATCTTCCTGCTTCACTCAGGCTTATGGAGGAATACCATACTTTACATCCGGATGACAGTACGGTTACATTGGAAATCCTGAAATTACAATTTCATCTTGGCCGTTTTTCTGTTGTGGCATCCTTTGGGGGATTTTCCGGTGATGGGTCCCGGGAGGAAAATTACACCGCACTTTACCTCAAGGGCCTTTCCCTTCTGGAATTAAAACAATACCAGGGGGCGATTACGCTTTTAAAGGATATTCCTCCGGACCTGCCGTCAATTGGCGAATCGGTTTTGTTTTACCGGGGATGGGCCGAGTACCGATTAGCAGAGTATGAGAATGCCAGGGAGAGTTTTGAGGAATACCTTGAAAAAGGACAAGACAGGGAGATGAAAGAACGCGCGCTCTATCTTGCCGGATGGTGTGCTTACAACCGGGGAGATTTTCAAACAGCGGAGAAACATTTCAATACCTATTCCCATACCGGCGGGGATCCGGATCGGGGAGTTTTCATGTATGGGAAGAGCCTCTTCGAGCAGGACAGGCTCAAGGAGGCGGGGATTGTGTTCCGTTCCCTCGGTATTGATAATCCCTCCTCCCCCTTTGGAGATGACGCGTATTTCGAATATGCCCGGATCCTCAACCTGACCGGAGATGGGAAGGGGAGCGCGGAAGCATATCTTCAATTGGCAAAAGGGTATCCGCGAAGCAACCTGGCCGAAGAGAGTTATTACCGGCGGGCGGAGGTGCTGTTTTCCGCTGAATTATGGGAACAGGCCCGTCTTGCCTACTACGACTACCGTACACGATACCCCGGAGGAACCAGGGTTGGCGCCGCTCTCTTTTGGGGGGGTAGAGCTTTTCAGGAATCGGCTGAGAATTTTGGTGCTGTCCTCCTCTGGGAGAAACTTGCTGAGGATTTTCCCGATAGTCAGTTCCGTTTTAATGCCCTCCTTGAAACGGCCCGAATATATGCGGTGACCGGGGATATCCGGAAAGCATATAATTACTATCACGAGCTTTCCACTCTCTATCCCCAGGAATCCGCCGGTGCGAGGATAGGCGGAGAAGCTGAGAAACTCCGATACCAGCTTATGGGGCAAAGCGACCGGGAGGCTGAATTGTCTGTAACTATCGGGAAAGAGGGGGGAGCGGCTACCGAAAAGGGGCGGGAGGCAATTCTGGAACTATCCAGGATCTTCATTTACCAGGGAGGCGGAAAACAGGGGCTCGCTTTAAAAATGCTGGGAGATGTTCTTACATCCGAACAGGCAACCGATCATGAAACCGCCCAGGTCCACTATTTGATCGGGGAGTATTACAGTCTGAATCAGGACCCGGTCGAGGCCGCGGGGGAATTTCTCAAAGCTGCTGTGGCTGACCCCGCGGATAGAGATCTGATGGCCCGCTCAATGTTCCGGGCAGCGGAGATGACAATGCTGGGAGGAAACATCTCTCAGACAAGGGCTTTAGTCCGGCGGTTAAAGGAAAACTTTCCCGACAGCCAATGGGCGGCAGAGGCAGAATCCCTCCTTGAAGGGGGTAGAGAATGAGAAGGCATTTTCTATTGTTACTGTTTCTCTTTATCCCGGCACTCTCTTTTCCTCAAACTACGGAACCGGAAGAACCGGAAATAGTTCTTCCTTCCATGATGCTTGAGATTAAAGATATTTCCGTTCACACTACCGATCATATTTTCATAGGCCTGGATGAACTGGAGATATCCAGCCTCGAGGGAGTACTCCCGGGGGTAGGGGAGTTTATCCTTCCTGAGGAGGCTTTTGAGATTTCAGTGCCCGACCAGCCCCTTTCAGAGGGGGAGTCCGGAACAGGAATTTTCGGACAGGGTTCTGTTGGTGCCGGCCTTCGGGGATATATCCTCGGAGAAATTTCCTTGTATAAAATTGGACAGGAACCGGGACTGAATCTTACTTTTCATCACGATCGGATGGATGGTTTCGGTTCCCATCCCGCGGGGCAGGGGTTTTTTAAGAGAGAGAGTGAATTAATGGGCATTCTCCGATACCAGGGGACTCCCCTTTCCTGGGAAGGATCAGCTTCCTATAACGAGAGGGAAGATGGCCTTCAGGGATTATCTCCCTACTTCTCCCTGAACCGGAGGGAAGTTGATGGACATATTGCATTGAAATATCCTTTGTCCGATTCCTTTAAAGTTGGCGTGGGTATGAAAGGGGCTTATCTCTCACATCTGCTTATCCGGGAGGGAACTCCAAGGGACCGGCCGTTTTCCCTTCTCAACCCTTCTGTTTTCCTCGAATATGATTCTGACTGGTTTGGAG
>JAGLYY010000003.1 GCA_023131935.1 Spirochaetales bacterium
TATGAGTGTTTATATGAGCTTTTCTAAAAAACTTTTCAAGGTTTTTCATATCCTTTTCATCTTCTCCTTTTTCATCCCCGGGGATGAAACTCCTGGTGATACTCAGCCAACTCAGATCCATCTATATGGGTGTACACCTGGGTGGTACTGATGTCCGCGTGGCCCAACAGCTCCTGCACAGACCGGAGATCGGCTCCTCCCTGCAGGAGATGGGTGGCAAAGGAATGGCGCAGAGTATGGACCTTTCCCTCAATCCCTGCCTTTAGACTGATCTCTTTAAACCGTTTCCAGGCACTCTTCCTCGATAGCCCCCGGCCCCGCTGACTAATAAAAAGGGCATCGGTCACGCGGTCCGGTTTCAACAGGAATGGGCGGGATTCCTTCAGGTACTTTATGAGCCAGTGTTTTGCCTCCCCCCCAAGGGGCAGAATCCGTTCCTTGTCACCCTTTCCAATAACCCGTATAAGCCCCTCGCATAAGTAAACCTGCCTTATGGAAATATTTAAGGATTCTGAAATACGGAGACCGCAGGAGTAGATCAATTCAAATAAAGATCTGTCCCGGATACCTATCAGGGTGCTGGTGTCAATAACCCCGAGAAATGCCTCTACCTCCTCGAGGGGTAATACCGAAGGGAGGGGCAGTCGGTGTTTCGGCCGTTCTATTTGCCGGGCGGGATTATCCTCCCGGAGGCCCTCCTTCCTGATGAAATCATAGAGAGAGCGGAGACTGCTGAGGGTCTTCGCCTGGGTCCTCATATCAATATGCCTGTTGTAGCGGTACCGGAGATAATCATGAATATTCCCGGTGCCGGCTTCAACGATGGAGCTTGTATTTTCTTCCATATAAGCCCCGTAACCTCTGCATTCACGGAGATAGGTTTCTATCGTATTCCGGGAGAGGCGTAATTCTACCTGAAGATAATCTTCGTATCGCCGCAGGACCCTTTCATCATCCATACACTTATCCCTGACTTGCAGTCCTCCTGTCCCTTAACACCGTTGGGATTCCTAGATCCTCATCTCCGGAATTCCTTCCTGAAAGAAAACTTGACGGGGTTTTAGTGGTAAGCCCTTTCTGCATCCTCATCCAGGCATCGTAAGGGATAATCTCCTCCCGGTGATCTACCTCTTCAGTATCTGAAAAGCTATAAGTCTCCTCGGAATGGAAACCGGTGGCAATGACGGTGACCTTTATCATATCCGTCAAAGCCGGGTCGTTAGCCTGTCCTGAGATGATGAGAGCGTCGTCGTCAGCATTTGCGGTGATAATCTTTATTACCTCCTCATACTCAGAGAGAGAAAGATTGTCGCCGCCGGTGACGTTAACGAGGATCCCCTTAGCCCCTTCAATCCTGGCATCTTCGAGTAACGGATTGTTAATGGCATTTGTCGCGGCATCTACCGCCCGATTGTCACCCTCTCCGAGACCGATACCCATAAGGGCATCACCCTGGCCCTTCATGATGGTCCGAACATCGGCAAAGTCGATGTTGATCATCCCCGGTTCGGTGATAAGTTCAGAGATCCCCTGGACCCCCTGCCGGAGTACATCATCGGCCATGAGGAATGCCTCTTTAATTGGAGTTCGCCGTTCAACGATTTTGAGGAGATACTGGTTTGGTATGATTATCAAGGTATCTACCGCTTCCCGAAGCTTCTCTATTCCCTCCTCAGCGATCTGCATCTTCTTCCGCCCCTCGAAATCGAAGGGTTTTGTAACAACCGCAACTGTCAGAGCATCGAGCTCCCGGGCAATCTGCGCGACCACCGGAGCGGCACCGGTGCCTGTACCCCCGCCCATTCCAGCGGTGATAAAGACCATGTCGGCCCCCCGGAGAGAGTTCTGCAGCTCTTCCCGGTCTTCCAGGGCCGCCTTTTCCCCAATCTCAGGTACTCCGCCAGCCCCAAGCCCTCCAGTCAGTTCGGTTCCGATAGGAAGCTTCAACTCTGCTTGTGACACCTTCAGTGCTTGAAGATCTGTATTCACAGCGATGAACTGCACCTTCCGCAGACCGCTCTCTATCATCCGATTGACAGCGTTGTTTCCACCGCCCCCAACCCCGATCACCTTTATCATTGTTGGATCGGTGAGTTTTTCATTAACAATTTCAATTTGCATTACCCCCTCCCAAAAGAGCATATCTAAAATCCGGCACACCTAACAAAACCGGTTTCTTCCTTAGAAAAATTCCTTCATCCACTCCTTAAACTTGCGCATGAAGCCTTCACTCCTGGGCCGTGCCTGCGGGACTTCCGCGCCTTGAAATTCAATCTCTTCCAGGGCGTAAAGGATAAGCCCAACGGCAGTGGAATATTCCGGCCTCTGATATTCAGCAACAAGTCCTCCAAAACCATGAGGATAACCCAGACGTGTGGGAAGTTCAAAAACCTCCGCCGCAAGTTCAACACTTCCCGGAAGCTGGGCACCGCCTCCGGTGAGTACCACACCGCCTCCAAGGAGACGCATGTACCCCTTTTTAATCATCTGATCTTTCACAAGCTGAAAAATTTCCGTCATCCTGGGCTGAATAATCCTGCATAACTCCTGTCTCGGCATGGAAGCCGAGGGCCATCCCCCCACCCCCGGGATAACTATCTCTTCATCAACATCGAGAAGGGGGAGGAAACAGCAGCCTGTCTGGATTTTTAATTTTTCAGCAGCTTCGATAGGGGTTTTTAGCATGATAGAAAGGTCGCTGGTGACCTGATTTCCCCCTAAGGAGATTACATCGGTATGATAAGGAGCGCCTTCTAAATGCACGAGAATATCGGTAGTCCCCCCGCCCAGATCGATGAGCAGGACTCCCATCTCCCTCTCATCTCTGGAAAGGACCGCTTTGCTCGAAGCGAGGGGCTGGAGAACGATGTCATCCACATGGAACCCCGCGCGATTTACACATTTTAACAGGTTCTGGGCCGATGTAACAGAACCGGTAATTATATGGACCTCTGCCTCCAGACGGACACCGATCATATCGAGAGGATTTTTTATCCCCCCCTGGTCATCAACAATGAATTCCTGGGGGATTACATGGAGGACCTCCCGATCCATGGGGATAACGATTGCCTTAGCGGCCTCTATAACACGGGTAACATCCGATTTGTCAATCTCCCTTCCCCGGCCGGTAACAGCAACAACTCCCCGGCTGTTTATCCCTTCAATATGCGCACCAGCTATCCCGGTAATAAGGCTTTTAACTTCCCGTCCGCTCATCATCTCCGCTGCCTCAATGGCCGCGGAGACAGACTTCATGGTTGCCTCGATATTGATAACAACCCCTCTCCGGATCCCCTGGGAGGGAGTGACTCCAACACCGATAATATCCAGGGAGCCATTCTCGTTAAATTCGCCGATGACCGCGCATACCTTTGTAGTACCCATATCCAGTCCGACAATGATATCTTCAGCAGGCAAATCTACTCCCCCCTTACTCTGTAAACCACTTCCGGTGAACGGAAGTCGATTTCGGAAAGCGTCCCGGCAAGTCCCTGCTGTGTCACCACATCAAGAACTAAAATGATATTTGAAAGGAGCGCTTTGTCGATCGAACTCCCCAGCCTGACCCTCAAAGTGTGCCGGGAAGGATACAACAGGGTTTCAAAATCAGTATCATTCTTTTTAATGAATTTCACCTCTGAAATCAAGGCATAGAGTTCCAGGGCCGTTTTTTCCAACTCCCTTAGATCTCTTAAAAAACCGGTGATCGGGGCCGGCAGGGTCATACCCAATCTGATGGTATCAAAGGTTATTCCTGAGATCACCGGCAGATTATAATCGGTTACCGACTGACCTATCTTGAACACTACCCCCTCTTCATCAAAGACAACAGGCACGGTAATTCCTCCAAGGGTCACAAGAGAAACCCCAAGAGGTTTTCGTCCATGAAGGGAAATATTCAGAGTATCGGGAAATATCTTTTTAACCTGGGCCCTACGGATAAGAGGATGTGCCTCAAGACGATCTATGATGAGCCCCTCGTTTACCTGGAAATAGTAATCCTTGCTATGGATACCGGCAATCTGGAGGATCTCGCGGTTTGTAAGATTAATCCCTTTTTCCAGCTTTATCTTCACATTTTCAATTAACAAGCGCGGAGCCACAAAAAGATGAAAGGAAACTTCAAGCCCGAGAACAAGAAGCAGAACAGCTATAAGGATTCGGAAAAAACGGGTCAGGGATTCTCTCCGGGTTACCATTTTCTCTTTTCCTCTATTCTCGATTATAATCCGGGAGCTCCTGTGGTCTGTCTGCTCCGGTTCAAAATAGAAGGACCCATAAGCAGGATCCCGGTCCGCGAAAAGGCGCTGCCCCTTTTCGGTGGTCTCTATACGCATTCCACTCTGCACCCGAAAACGCTGCTGATCATCCCGGTAGTAGGCATAACTGCTCATCTTGCGGAGACCTCCGTGCCCACTAAATCTCCTCCGAGATTAACAAGAATACCACACATGATGAGAGTTACCAGAATCGACGACCCTCCCGCGGAGAAGAAGGGAAGAGGTATCCCCGTTGCCGGGATTATTCCGGCAACGACAGCCATATTGAATAAAGCCTGAAAGAGGATAGAAGTAGTAATTCCAAAAGCCAGAAGAAAACCAAAACCATCTTTCCGGTGAAAAGCAATCATATATCCCCGGAGAGCAAAAAGAATAAAGAGGGCACAGATGAAAAGCACCCCGAGGAAACCTGCTTCCTCGCCAAGAACGGCAAAAACAAAATCGGAGTGGGCCTCAGGCAGTCCCCCCAGTTTTTTCGTACCCTGCCCGAGACCAACACCCCAGAATCCTCCGTTCATAAGAGCGTTTTGGGAAGCAAGTACCTGATATCCCGTACCAGAGGGATCGAGTTCCGGATCAAGAAATGCCATTAATCGCTTCACCCTGTGTTCCCTGGTAAAAAGGAGAATTATCGCCAGAGGAAGAGAGGCAACTCCAAGAAAGATGAAATACACGAGCCTGATTTTTGCGATGAAAAACATTACAAGGCTTAAAAAGAGAATAAAAATCGCCGTCGAAAAATCATTCTGAATATATATAACCGCCGCTATAAGTATGGTAATGATAAGCGGAGGAACAACTGAATTGACCAGGTCATCGATCCGTTCCTCTTTTTTGCTCAAGATTGACGCAAGATAAAGAATCACACTGAGTTTCGCGAATTCTGAAGGCTGAAAAGAGAAGGACCCAAGGAAAATCCAACGGCGGGCTCCGAGAACCGGTCGTCCCACAACAGGCACGAAGGTAAGGAGCAACAACACAAGGGAAAAAAGCAGTAAACCTGGGACCATCTTCCGGATAAAGGAGATGGGAAAACGGGATACAAGAGAACCCAGTGCGGTACCTACAGCAATATAGATAAGTTGATTATGAAAAAAGTATTGGGGGTCCCCGAATCGTTTGGAACCGTAGAAGTAGGAAGATGAGAAAAGCACCGAGATCCCTATTCCGACGAGTACGAAGAGGATCCCCAATAAGATGTAATCGGTGGATGATTGACCCACCCTTTCTACGGTAAACCTGTCACTCATATTACTGCAGCTTGAGTGTCGAGAGGCTCAGAATTGCGAACATCCCGCCCAGAATCCAGAATCGGATGACAATCTTGCTTTCCGCCCACCCTTTCAATTCAAAATGGTGGTGAAGGGGAGCCATTTTAAACACCCGCTTCTTTGTAATCTTGTAATACCCGACCTGGATGATAACTGAGAGCGCCTCAAGGACAAATACTCCTCCAACAATTATTAATAAAATTTCTTTCTTTATAAGCATTGCAAGAACACCAATAACCCCCCCAAGGGCGAGGCTTCCGGTATCCCCCATAAATACTTCCGCAGGGTGGCTGTTATACCATAAGAATCCGATCGCCGCCCCCACAAGGGAGAAGCAAACTATGGTAAGTTCCGCGCTTTCAGCCACGTAAGGGATTTGAAGATACTCGGCATAATCAGCTCGTCCTGTCAGATAGGTAAGAATAGTGAAGGTAACTCCAACAAGGATGATAAGTCCGATAGCCAGACCATCGAGGCCATCGGATAGATTCACCGCGTTACTTGTACCCACAAGGAGCAGCACCCCGAAGGGGATGTATAGCCACCCGAGATCGAGGACCGGATACTTGAAGAAGGGGAGATAAAGCAAGGTGGTATGCTCCTCCCCGTAGAAATAGAGAATAAACACAATGATGAGGGAAATAAGAATCTGACCGCCAAATTTAAACCGGGCATGGAGTCCTTCGGAGCTCTTCCGGAAAATCTTCAGGTAATCGTCGGCAAATCCGATAAGCCCGAAACCAAGAAGAGAGATGAGGGCCGCCCAGGTATAGGTGGAAGAGAAGTCCTGCCAGAGAAGCACCGAAATAAGAATGGAAAAAATGATGAGGACCCCCCCCATCTGAGGAGTGCCCGATTTTGCCAGGTGGCTTTCAGGTCCATCATGCCGGATCTCCTGACCAGCCCTCCATTTCCGGAGCAGACTGATAAACTTCGGCCCGAAAATAAGTGAGAGAAAGAGGGCGGTCACCGCCGCATAGGCAGCCCGGAAGGTGATATACTGAAAGATCCTGAAAAAAGATATTTCATCAACAAGCGAATAGAGTAATTCCTTTAGCACGTCCCCTCCTCCTAAAGAAAATCCTCATTGATCACCTCCGTGAGGCGCTCAAGAGCCATCATCCTCGATCCTTTTAACAGTATGATATCGTCAGGCCGCAAAAATGATACAACCTGCCGCTGCAGTTCCTCATAATCTTCGGTCCAGAAGCAATTCCGTCCCTTATCCCTGCAGGCAGCAGAGGACCACCCGGCCTCTTCGCCAAAAAAGAAAATCCCCTTTGCCTCAGATTCGGAAGCCCTCCTGCCGATCGCTTCATGCTCCTCTTTTGACGCGTCCCCCAGTTCGAGCATGGAACCTAAAACAAGGACTTTCCGTCCATTCCAGGATAGATCATCTACCAGATCAATCGCTCTCACTGTGGAATCGAGATTCGCGTTGTAACAGTCCTGAACAATGGTAACCCTGCCGGGAATCACCTCACCTCTGCCAAAGAGGGGCTGTACCTTTGAAAGTCCTGCCGCAATCTCTTTCAATCCGACGCCAAGAAACCTGGCTACTGATACAGCGCAGCAGGCGTTTAGAAAATTATGGTGTCCCATCAGGGGGAAATTAATCTCTGCACCGCCAACCTGAAGCCTGTACCCCTCGAGCCCCCGGTCCCGGACCATCCTGATCCCTTCGGTTGACCGTGGGCCATATTTAACGACCCGCCCCTTAAGATCATGACAGAGGTATTCAAACCAGGGTTCATCTTCAAAAATAAACGCAGTCTCAGTACCGGTGAAATTGGAGAAAACTTTCTTCTTCTCCGCGGCGATCGACTCCCTGGATCCGAGTTTTCCGATATGAGCTGTCCCGATATTGGTAATAATTGAAATATCCGGTTTCAGGATATCCGCGAGGAGCTCCATCTCTCCAACCCGGTTCATTCCCATTTCAAATACAGCGAAGCGGTGTTCCCCGGTCAGACCGAATACCGCGAGAGGCAGACCGATTTCGGAGTTAAGGTTTCCCTCATTTATATAGGCAGGCGCGGCCTGATTCAGGAGAGCGCCTATGATCTCTTTTGTTGTAGTTTTACCGCTGGAACCGGTAACACCAATCTTCGTAACACTCTTTAAGCTAGCCAGATGATAACGTGCAAGATCCTGCATCGCTTTCAGGCACTCAGGGACCAGGACAAACAGACCATTTGTATCCCTGATCAGGGCATCCACCTCTTCCCGGTGATTTTCGTAATAGTGTTCTTCTACAAAGGAGGCTGCTGCCCCAGCCGTAAAAGCCTTATCAAGATACCGGTGGCCGTCGGTGGACTCCCCCTTCAAAGGCACAAAAAGAGCTCCGGCGATGCAGCTCCGTGAGTCGATAGCAACTGAAGTCACCACACCCTCCCCTTTGGCCGATGAAAGGGCTTTTCCGCCGGTAATTTTCAGAATATCCCTGTGAGAAAGGGACAAGCTCATTTAGCCCCTCCTGTAACAATAATCCGCAGGACCTTATCAGACTCCAGGGGCTTAAGCTCAAGGACATCCTGAGCGAGGGAATCAATTCTTTCAGGAGAGCGGAGAAATTCGATCCCGATGACCATCCGCTTGTTTTCTTCGTACATCTCCTTCTGCTGCCGTTCCAAATCCACAACTTCCCCTTCAATCTCCCGAAACTGGAAGGTCTGCCGGATATTAAGAAAAAAGAGCAGCGGTATGGTAAGAACAAGCAGAAAAACAATTCTTTTTATCCATCTGTTTTCCATCATGAATCCTCATCCCTCAGTTTCTCAATAACCCGGAGTTTCGCGCTCCGGGAGGGGGGATTAATCCGAATCTCATCTTCCCCCGGGACCAGCGGTCTCTTTGTCAGAATTTTTACTACCGGCGTGCCCCCACATTTACATATCGGCTCTTCCGGAGGACAGATGCAGGCCCTTCCTTTATCGCGGAAGAACCACTTAACTATCCTGTCCTCAAGAGAATGAAAAGAGATGACTCCCATTCTTCCGCCGGGCTTCAGGACCCTGAGAGCATCCTCCAGGCCCGTTTCCAGCCTTGCGAGCTCACCATTGACCACAATTCTGATTGCCTGGAAGGACCTTGTTCCCGGATGAATTCTCCCATACCGGTATTGGGAGGGGACGGCGTGGAAAATTACATCAGCAAGCTGCTTTGAGGTAACAATCCGCTCCTCACTGCGGTGTCCTACGATAGCCCTGGCAATGCGCCGGGCGTAACGCTCCTCCCCGTAAGTCCGGAAGATCTCTTCGAGCTCCCCCTGGGGGTAGTCATTTACCACATCCTCAGCGGAAAGCTCAAGACCCCGATCGAGACGCATATCCAGAGACTCTTCCCGAAGAAAAGAAAATCCCCGGTCCCCCTTCTCGTAGTGGTATAGTGAAATACCAAGATCAAAGAGAATAAGGTCGGGTCGCTCATCTCCCAGTGGATAGGTCCTGAAGAAGGCATTGAACCAGGTATTATAAAACCTGACCCGGTCCCCAAAACCGGAAAGCCTCCCTTTCGCTACTTTCATGATCGTTTCATCAGCATCGAGACCTATAACCCGAAGATCGGGGCAGGTCTTTAAAAAGAGTTCGGTATGACCACCCTCCCCAAGGGTACAGTCTATCATCAAAGCGCCCGGTTTAACGGGCTTCAGATAATCCGCGACCTCTTTTTGCAATACTGAATAATGGACCACATCCATGAACGACTCCGACCAAAAAACCTGTCAAATTGACAGGATCTTTCCTAATTCCTCGGCGGCCTCCTGGAATTCCGCCTCGGTAACTTCAAGATAAGACCTGTATTCTGTCTCATCCCAGATCTCAATATGATTTTCAATCCCCAGTATGACACATTCCTTATGGAGATTGCCGTATTCGCGCAAACTCGGGGGGATGTTTATCCTCCCGCTCTTATCGATTTCAGCCTCCTGGGCGGGGGCAATGATCCGCCGCTGAATAAGGCGGGCCCTACTCTGAAAAAGGGAGGTAGATTCCATAAGGCTTGTAGAAACCTTTTTCCAATCCTCCGGCGGAAACAGCCAGAGACACTTATCTACCCCGCGGGTGAGAATGAGGAGGTTTCCAGTGATCGCGCTCCGAAGACGAGCCGGCAGCGAAAGCCTGCCCTTTTCGTCCAGAGAGTTTTTATACTCCCCTGTTATCACATTATAACCCACTTTTTACTATTTTTTCCCACTTCTCCCCACATGCTTCTATATTATCCCTTTGAATTTACTTGTCAACCGTAAGTTTTTTTTTCTAAAGAAAAAATATAAAATACCGACACAGACAACTTTACATTTGTTAAGTAGAGAGGTAGAAGAAGGCTGTAGGTGGATAGG
>JAGLYY010000030.1 GCA_023131935.1 Spirochaetales bacterium
ATAATATGCAGTCGATCGGCTTGACCGGCTCCAGTCATAACTTGCCCAGTACTCATCAAATGAGGAATTAGCCTCCTCCTCGGTGGCATACCCAAGTTTTACCATGCGGTCAAGAATGTAACTCTGCCGTTTCTGTGCAACGTCCGGATGATTTATTGGAGAATAATTTGCAGGGTTGGATAGCTGAATAACCAGGATTGCTGATTCCGCAAGGGTGATCTCTGCCGCGGAATGTCCAAAATAGAATTTCGATGCTTCTTCAACGCCATAACAGTTATGCCCGAAATACTCATGATTCAGGTAGAGTTCGAGAATCTCGTTTTTTGTTAAGGCCCGTTCCAGTTGAAAGGACCACCAGAGCTCTTTCAATTTTCTGGCATACGATTTTACTGCTCTGTCCGCGAAATGGCGGCCCGCGACCTGCTGGGTTATGGTACTTGCCCCTCCGGAAAATTGTCCTGTTAAGGCATTGAAGAGAGCCCGGGCGGTTCCTATGAGATCGAATCCTCGATGCTCAAAAAACTTGTCATCTTCTCTGGTAATGGTCGCATATACCAGGTGTTTCGGAAGTTCATCAATAGAAACGATTTTCCTTTTTTGGTCGCTGAAAAGTTCTGATATAAGATTGCCGTTACGGTCTAATATCTGGCTTGGCAGGCTGGGGTTATAATCTTCGAGTGCTTTTCTTACATTTGTATCGGAGGTAACAGCGAGAGCAACACCCAGGGCGATTCCAAAGCCGAGGGCGCAGAGAAGTACGAAGCCGAGAAGTATATCTACAACAATCCTGCGTTTTCTGTTAAATACCATGCTGCTACAGTAGGGAATGGGTTTTGTTTTGTCAAGAGAATGAAAAAACGGCCGATTCCGTGAAGAATCGGCCTGAATGTTAGGTGTGGAAAAATAGCATAGTAAACTGGGAGGGGAACTATACTACCTATCCAACACCTATATAATCGGTAATTTTAAGGATAATGTTAATCCTCATGTATTAAAATATCAAGAAAAAGGGAAATTTCATAGGTTTTTCCACCTTCTACAACGAACTTTTTGCTTAAAATATAATCTCCGAGGTTGAAAAGGACAGTATGTTCCCCCGCTTCGATAGGTTGTGGAATACCGGGATCAAGAGGTACCGGGTCACCATCGAGGAAGAGCAATGCCCCTTCAGGAGCCTGGAAAGTAACCTGAGGTGATAGCACTATAAGCTCAATGGTAACTGAGGTGATCTGAGCTTGAGTTACAGTAAAAGATTGGGAAACAGGGTGGTATGAACCGGAGGTAATTTCCAGGTTATGAAGTCCGATATCAAGCAGAGTTTCGCCGGGAGCTGCCCTTTTTCCGTCGATCCTGATAGTAACATCAGCCGAATCCCCTTCTGGTGTCAGCACATCGATATCCGCGACTCCCTTATCTTCGAGGATAGGGTAGGCTTTCACTCTAATCGGGATGGAATAGATCCGGTCAGGGATTCCTTTCATTACCGGGAGAATTGTCAGTAAAAGGGGAAAGGATGAAGGATCCCCTCCCTGAACAATAATGGTATCGGGAGATGCGGTACCGGATCCTGAAAAGGGGAGATGGATGTAGACTTTACGCCGGAAGGGTAACACTTCGAAGGTTAAGCGGGTCCCCCGGTAACTTGCTCTGGATGCTTCAGGTTGTGGTGAGACATTCCGGAAGAGGTAGATGGCAAAACTGTCCCGCAGCTGTTGTATCTCCGCTGGAATGGTGAGTTCAATTTCGATCCCGCGGATAAATCTCCTATCATCAGGCATGGAGAGGGCAAGAAGTTCTTCTATCTTGATTTCCGATTCAACGCTGTTATCTGTCCCCGGGATTGTAAGGATTGCCGCAAGGGATCCCCTGATACTGTCGGCCACAAGGGACACCCTCAAGCTTAGAAGGAGGATGATCATTCCAAGTGTGTATATAGTTCTTTTTCTCATCAAAACGCCTTAGGTAATAAAAGTGTGGGGTCGGTAACACGCCCCAGTTTGCGTATCTCAAAATGGAGATGTGGACCGGTGGAAAGACCGGTACTGCCCACTTCAGCTATAATAATAGTCGAATTCACCTCCTGATTCAACGAAATAAAGATTTTTCTTAAATGTCCATAGAGGGTCTGCCATCCGCCTTCATGAAGGATGAGGATGAAGTTTCCATAAATTTCGTCCCAGCCGGTTTCGATAACCCTGCCTTCCCTTGCTGAAAAAACTTCAGTTCCTTCGGGAGCGGAAATATCGATACCTCCATGGAAGGTTTGTCTGCCGGTAAAAGGGCTCGAACGGTACCCGAAACCGGATGTAATTACCCCTTTCGGCAGGGGAAACCGGAAGAGTATTCCGAGGAAATAGGCACGTTCTTCAGGACGGAAACGGGCATGGGGGATAAATACAAAATCTCCTTCCCGGGGATGGTCCCGAATTGTGATCTTGTAACCCTCAATTTCACTGGATTGTATCCTGAAAGCATACATAAGGGTTTCAAGCTCAGATAGGGGTTTTAAGGGAATGAAGAGACCAGCCTGATTTGGTATCAGAAGAACCATGTTTTCCCTTAAACCGTCGGAGGATTCTATCCCATTGAGTATAGCGATTGTTTCATAAGGAAGATTGACCCGGCTCGCAATGCCGAAGAGAGTGTCCCCGGAGCGCGTTCGATACTGGAACATCTTTAAGACCGGAAGATCCGCCAGGGTCTTTGTCGCGCGGTAATATTCCCGGATATCCCCTTCAAGCTGCCTGAAATAAAGGTCATCTATGGAGAGTATTTTGATTTCGGGGTAAAACCCAAAAACCCGCGCGGGAATCAGCAGGAGAAGAAAGAGGTGGAAGAGGTAGAAGAGTTGGTGTTTAACGGGCAGATTCACAACCTGTCATTACCTGGAAGAATCCTCCATCTTACTGGAAACGATACTGAGACTTTCTTTGTAAATGATAACATCTTCCTCTTTGCCAAGGGCTTCAGCAACTCTGATGAGTCTTTCAAGCATCTTTGAAAGTTGTGGAAGAAGACCGATGACTTCGTATACAAGGAAAGCACGCTGATAGTATTCATAACTAACCTTGAGATTATTAGACTTCTCGTTAATGATGCCCAGGGCAACAAGGTCTTTAGCGATACCAATGCTGTTTTCAACCAATTTGTCATATTCAAGGGCAAGCAACGCGCTGCTGAGTGCTTCATCGTACCGTTGTGTTTTCGAATAGACGGAGGCAACCATGTAGTAATTCGCGGCGAGTTCTTCATACCGTTTTAATTTCAGGTTAATGGAAAGGGCGAGATTCAGGAATCGCAGGCTTTCTTCATAATCACCAAGTTGTTTGTGTGCTGTACCGGCATTATGGTAGAGAATTGCCCGTTCAGTTTCTTCGACCTCATTCGATTCCTCAGAGAGGGCTTGAGTAAAATATTCCAGTGCACCATGGGGATCCCCTTCGTTGAGTTTCAGCTCTCCAAGGTTATTCGCGCTTCGAGCTATGAGGTTTGCCTCCTTTATTTTTGCCGCAAGCTCAAAGGCAGTAGAGAAGTGGGATTCCGCTTTCGTGTGATCACCGGTGGCAAGAGCGACTTTACCGAGGGAATTATGGGACTGTACTATACCGCTCTCATTGTCAATTGACAGGTTGTAACTCAAAGCCTGTTGGAAAAAGAGTTTTGCCTGATCATATTGCCCCCGGGAAAAATAGGTATTACCAAAGTCTGTATATTCTGCCGCCCTCTGTTTCGTCTCAACGACACCGGCTTCATCTTCAGGTGCCGATGAGCAGGATGAAAGAATGATAAGGGCAATGAAGAGCAGGTACATATGTCTCATTTAAAATTCCTCGTCACGATAGCTCTGGAAGGTTTCCGATTGCTGTGGCTGATCGGAAATCCCCCCGCGGAGGAGCGGATTATTCGAAAGTCCCTCGAGAACATCTTTCCCCTTATCAAGGGCTTCCCGTGAATCCTCCAGAATACCGGAAATCTGGGGAGTAGTGGTATTGATATACGAAGTGAAATCCTTGAGTTCAAGAATAGTTGCGTTAAGGTTCGTGAGAATCAATTCAATCTGTGAAAACAGCGCGTTATCATCGTCAAGAATAGCAGCAATCGAACCTTTCGGATCGAGCAGTTTTGTTACAAGGCCTGTAGGGTCTGAGAGTTCCCCTGTGAGATGGGTAATATCTGCCATAATATCATCAATCTGACGAGATACTTCGGCAAGAATCTCATCCAAGGAAGAGGTGATGCTGCTGACCTCTACCATGATTTGCCCCACCGGGCCGCTGGTATCACCGGCAAAAGCGCTGTTCACACTCCGGATGAGGGTATTAAGGTTTACTACCGCTTCATCAACATTAGTGAGAATTGGCTGTATATCATTGAGTATAGCACTAATTGTGTCCGTTTTCGCAGGCATGCTGACAGCTTTTTCTTTTACAAGTCTAAAACCCTGCTTGGAATCAGTGGAGAAAATAGTGCTTCCCTCGGGAGGAGGATCGCCGGGGATCTTGCTGGGATAGAACTGAAGCCCACCCCCGAGACCAAGCGGGCTTGCTGTAAGCTCTAATACTGAATTAGGGCGTACTTTGTGAATATACGCTTCTTCAATGTAAAACTTTATTCGTACCGTATGGTTCTCGTTATCAAGGAGTTCGATCCCCTCGACAGATCCGATACGAAAGCCCCTTAGCATGATGGACATTCCCACGTTTATTCCGCTTGCTGAATTGAAGGTACTGATATAATGATATTTTTTCGAGAACCAGTCCTGATTCACACCCATAAGGATAAGGATAGCCGCGATGGCAATGAGCGCGATGAGAATAAAAATGCCGCTTATCTGGTCCGCATACCGTATCTTGAACTTCATAAGACAATTCTATGCATTTCACTGTTCCACTGTCAATCTATAAGTCTCTGTATACTGCCTATAGTCTAAAATCATCATCACCAAGAATATCGAGAATGGCGCTATCGAAAGCTTCTGGTTTTGTAAAAACTTTAGCAAGGATCTCGGAGGAAAGAGGATTGGTTGTATTCAGAATAGTATTAACCTGACCTTGCTCGATAATACGTCCATCATGCATTATGATGATCCTGTCCGCCAGTTTGCTTACAAGTTCCGCGGAATGGCTGACAGCGATAATTGAAACGCCCTCCTCCTTTTTTCTTTTTAACAGATTGAGGATCCGGTCAATGGTATGGTGGTCGATTGAACTGAAGGGGTCATCGAGAAAAAGAATGTCAGGATCAGTTACCATTGCCCGCGCGAAGGAAACAATTTTTCTTTCCCCCATGGAGAGTTGGTCCGGTCTCAGATTTGGGCTGTCCCGGTAACCCGATTGATCAAGAATTTTACCGATCCTTCCATTCATTTCCGCGGCGGAGAGCTCGGGAAAGTGAAATTGAAGCGGGAGGGCGAGGTTTTGAAATACCGATTTATTCGCCCAGAGAGCGGCATCCTGAAAAGCAAATCCGTTTCCTTTTCTGAAAAGCCGTATATTCCCCGGGTCCATATCATAGATATTTTCTCCGTGAAACCGAACCGTACCCCTGTCTGGAGGGACAATACCAGCGGCAATTTTTAAAAAAAGACTCTTACCGCACCCGGAAAATCCCATAATGGCGGTTGTTTCTCCACCGTTGAAAATAGAGCTGACCCGTTTGATGATGGGCCGGGTTCCTTTCAGTTTAATGATATGTTGAAGTTCGATGAACGGTTCCATATTCAATACTCAACCTGACTCACATATAATAGATGAGGGTAATGAAAACATCTGCTAACAGCAGAACGACGACACTATGAGCAACCGCCTTTATAACAACGATTGGAATTTCTGTTGAAGACTGTTCCAGATGGAGTCCATAAAATGTAGCGATTGTGGATATGATAACCCCAAAAACAACACTTTTTATCAGAGAGGAAAAGATATCTGAAGTGGTCAGGGTCTGCAGGAGGTTTCGGAAATACTCAAGGAATTGCACTGTAGTAAAAAACTGAGTAACAAAATAACTGGCAATAAGGCCAAAAAGATTGAAATAGATGTTGAGGAGGAGCAGGGAAATTGTAACACCGAGGACCCGGGGAACCACGAGATACGCGATAGGGTTGATTCCAACTGAAATATAAGCCTCTACCTCGTGGGAATAGGTCATAGTTCCCAATTCTGTTGCAATCGCGGTACCGCTTCGGGCTATAATGATAAAGGCTGTGAGCAGAGGGCCAAGTTCCCGGGTGATAACGGTGATGAGGATCGTGTAGATAAGCTGTCCCTGGCCGAATTGGGGCAAAAGGGATACACCCTGGATGATGATTACCGCCCCGAGAGAGACCGCAAGGATGGCGGTAATGCCAAGGGCTTCGACACCGGTGAAGAGAATTTGCATTCTTAACACCTTGAGCCCGACATGGCGGCTCATGATAAACTTGATCGTCTCTTTCAGAACCTGAAAAAAATATCCCATGGCATAGAAAAACGCCACGACTTTCCGGTTAAACCATCTCCCAAGGGAGGTTATCATCTATTCCTCCTGTCCTTGAATGATAGATGAAAAGGGACAACTCTTCAACTAAAGAAAGGCCTCCAGAAAAAAGTCATGAATTTTTCTCTCTTTTCCCAGTCGGCCAAGTCGACGGTCAGGTTTATTTGCTCCGTGATAATCGGACCCTCCGGTGATGATAAGATCGAATTTATCCGCCAAACGGGAAAACCTGCGCCAGATTCGTGGTTTTACACCAGGGTAGTACGCCTCAATACCATCAAGCCCCATCCCTTTGAGCTCTTTCAGTTTGACTTCCAACTCCCTGCAGTTCAATTTGAGGGAACCCGGATGGGCAATAACCGCTTTTCCACCAGCCTGGTGAATTAAACTGATTGCTTCTTCATCTTTCATCAACTCCCTTGGTTCATAGAACTTTTTCCCGTCGCCGAGATAAAGTTTAAATGCTTCCTGAATCGAAGAAATAACACCTTTGTTTATAAGAAACCGTGCAAAATGAGGCCTGCCGATGGCATCCCCTCCGGCTATTTGAAGGATATCATCGTATGAAACATTGATCCCTGAATCCTGCATTTTTTTTACAATTTTTTTATTACGCTGGTGTCTTCTTTCTTTTAGATCCTTTACCGCATTGTTAAGAACACCATCTGTATCGCTGATATTGAGACCAAGGATATGCAATTCCCCTCCCGGGAATTGGGTTGAAATTTCAATACCGGGGATGAAGATAATTTCTTCCTCAATGGCAGAAATCCTTGCCTCTTCCAGCCCCTCAAGAGTATCGTGATCGGTAAGGGCGATGGCTTTTAAACCCTCTGACTTTGCCAGTTTAATAAGATCACCTGGATTATCCGTTCCATCAGATTTATTAGAATGAGTATGTAAATCAATCATTTTATAAAATTCTCCATAATACGTTCTATCATATTTTAACGAAAAGTTTTCATGAGTTTAAGGAGAAAAACCGCCGATAGAGATAATGGAAGATGATGTTGACAGGGGAGAGGTAGAATTCTTACACTTTATGAGTAGAGAATGTTCCCTTGCATCGTTTCTTAAGGAGGGGGTACAGGAAAACCGATGCAGAAAGCTGTTGCCTATAAATCAAATTCAATCGTTTTTTTTAAAGGCGATATGAATGATAAGGTGTACATCCTGAAGTCAGGTACTGTGAACCTGCGGTTCAATGATATAGAAACCGGGCAGGAGATACATGATGTCATTAAGACCGGCGAGTTCTTCGGTGTTAAGTCTGCTTTAGGGCACTATCCCCGGGAAGAAACCGCGGTTGTAATGAATGACGCCACCATGCTGGTATTTACCGTTCCGGAATTTGAGCAGGTGATATTGAAGAATACAAGAATCATCATGAAAATGCTTAAAGTATTTTCCAACCAGCTCAGGAGAATCCACAAACAAGTACAGAACCTCCTTTCAAAGGGGGAGCAAGGGGGGGGGCCTGAGGCCGGACTATTTCGGATTGGGGAATATTATATGCATGCCCGCAGGTACAGACAAGCTCTCTATGCCTTTTCAAGATATTTAACATATTATCCATCAGGAAAATATGCATCAGAGGCAACAAAAAACATAGAGATGTTAGAATCACAGCCGTCGCACGGTTATTCGCCAGACCAGGAAACTCCGGAAGCATCCAGGGTTGGCAATGAATTATCTGAAATGGCAAAACAATATTACAACGGCGTCTCTCTTTTCAGTCAGCAGAAGCACGAAGCAGCGCTAAAAGAGTTTAAACATATCATTATGACCGGAGAGGATGCTGAATATACGGCAAAATCACTTTATGAAATTGGAAGATGTTATTATTCTCTTTCTCAGTATGATCAATGTATTCAGCATTATTCCGGTATGATTCAGAAATACCCGCATCACTCGGAATTGGTTGACGCGCTCTATTATGTCGGAAGTTGTTACGAGAAAAAAGGGGATATCCAGAAAGCCAAAGGATTCTACACAAAGATATTATCCATGATATCAGATGATAAACCGGTAGCCCGGAAAGCGAAAAAATCATTGAAGAATCTGGAGGGGAAGTAAGTATGGCGGTAGATCTTTCAATGTTTAACAGGTTTGCCGTTACCTTCGAAAAGGGGCAAATCATCTTCTGCGAATATGAACCGGGAGATAATTTTTATCTCATTCAGTCCGGGCGAGTGCAGATCGTAAAAATTATGGATGATATCGAAAAAATCATTGACATACTGCAGCCTGGGGAAATTTTTGGTGAAATGGCTATCCTTGAGGAAGCCCCCAGATCCGCTACCGCGATAGCTCTGGATTCAGTGAGAGCGCTTGCGTTTAACAGGGAGAACTTTGAAGTTCTCATGCAGGGAAATCCCCAGATTGCCCTTAAACTTCTCAAGCTTTTTACCAAGAGGATATACGATCAAAAACGCAGATTCATGATACTGACATTGGAAGATATACAGGCGAGGGTCGCGGATGTTTTTCTCATGCTGGCAGAGTTACAGACTGGAACTGATCCTGAAAGTGATGAGAGGACTTTTAAAACGAAGGTTGATGATATTGCCCATTGGGCGGGCATGTCGCCTGAATCCTGCCGGTCTGTACTCAACCATTTTGTTACACAGCGCAGGGTAGAGATTTTTCCTGATAAAATCATTGTGAAAAATATCAACGATTTCGCCCGCTTTGTAAGCAGCCGCCGAAAAGCCACGAAGATGGGTAATTGATGGAAGGCTGTAGGTGGATAGACTGTAGGGAAGGGAAATACGGAAGATGGAGACGGGAGGACGGAGAACGGAAGATTATAGAATCTTCTCTTATTTCCGTTCTTCCTTCCTTCGGTCTCCGGTTCCCTGTCTCCCTTCTACATCCTAAACAACCTGAATAGCTGCCTCGATTTTTAAATTCATGCATGGATAATCGGAATAGTTGACAAATCTTCTGAATTCACCTAATTTTTAAGCCAATATCAGCAATATTCATGTGCTTGATAACCGCCAGAATAGCTCAGAGGTAGAGCAGCTCACTCGTAATGAGCAGGTCCAGGGTTCAATTCCCTGTTCTGGCTGAATTTAATGTAATTGAATCTCCTAACATTTCAGGAAAGACGAAATTGCAACTTGTATTTCCACTATTACCGTGTTACCTTTGATATCACCACAATTTTTCTACGAGAAAACCTTGATTTTGGCCGATAATTGAATTAACTAGTACTATAGAGGGACATTTCATGTTGGATAAAGAGTTTACATATTATGAAAGTCAGAAGAAGCAACTCTTCGAAAAATACCCTGAGAAGTTCATATACATCGTTGAAAATACTGTTTTCGGACCTTTTGATACAAAGGAAGCCGCCCTTGCTGATGCACTAAAAGAACACGAAGCTGGAACATTCCTATTACAACAATGTTTGGAAGAAGACCAGCTAATGATGAGATTCCATTCAAGAGTGAGCTTCAGTCCACATGTTCAAATTCACTAAATCTCGCTACAGCGCTCTATATTCCGAAAACCCGAACGGACTGGCAAGAGCAGTTATAACACCAGCAAAAATTCGAATACCTCTGATATTTACAAATCTGAAGCATGACTTCTTCGAGACTGGGGCATTATGGGATACCGGTGCTACAAATACAGTAATTTCAGTGAAGCTGGCTCAAGAGCTTGGTTTGCCTACAACAGGAAAAGCGAAAACTAGGGGTGTCCATGGTGAGAATGTAGTAAACACCCACCTCATTGATATTTTGCTGATGGATTCTGTTCTATTCCCAACATGGCAAGTATCCGCAGGTATCATTGATCCCGATAATAGGGGAATAGGATTACTGATTGGAATGGATATTATAAGCCTTGGTGATTTTGCCTTAACGCATAATGGAGATAATACGGCTTTCTCTTTCTTAGTGCCTCATCTGGAAGAACCTGTTGATTATCGAACTTCACTTGAAAAGCATGGCAAGGAGAGAAAGCGGAAAACTGTAAATGCTCAAGATAGGCGTGCTTACAATGCCACGGTAAAGAGGAAAAAAAAGAAAAGGAGATAATCACCTCATCTTTAGTGATTCCCTTGTCCTGTGCAGTTGTAAAAATCATGAGTAAAAAGATGAAGAGAAGAGGGGAAACAACGGTTGGTTAGGTTTTTGTTTATTCAACGCCCAGGTATTTCAGAATGGCAGCTGCGAAATCACGAAAATCCTTGAGATGTCTTGTGCAAATTGTGTATACAACATTCCAGTCGATTTTCTCATATTCATGAACAGCTATATTGCGGAATCCTACTGATTTCCGCATTCGCTCGGCTAAATCTGTAGAAATGACATTATGATCAGCAATGGCTTTGAAAGTTTCAGACATTGTCTTTGGTGTGCGTATATCAGTTGAAGAAAGTATATGCGATCCGATATCCACTGAAATCTGGACGGCACGTTCTAGATTCAAGGTGATGATATCCTGGAGATCGAAATCCCGCAGCAAAATATCAGCTTTAGGAGGTGTCTTTTCTTCTATCCTATTGATGTACTTCTTGAGCAGCTCAAGTTTTGAAATTATGAGATCATTTTCCATGTGCGAATCTCTTTACCTTCTCCCGAATCATCATCCTGTAATTCGGAAGCATATCAGCATCGTAAAACAACATCTTCTTTATGAAATACGCCAGTAGTTCAGGTTTTTCGTTTTTAACACGTATACAGTTTGTAAGAACCTGTTGCAGGATTAAGCCATCAAGTATAGCTATATCCAGCAGATCCACTTCTCGTTTAAGGAGATCAGAAAGATCTACCTGCATTTCCGCTAGTTTTTCAGCGCTGATCTCCGAACTGCTACATACTGCAATATCGATATCACTATCTTCTCTTAAAGTATCTCGCGAAATGGAACCGAATAGGAGGCATAAAGGGATCTCCGGGTTGTTATTGAGATACGTTTTCAGTTTTTGAATAATCTCCTCTTTCCCCATGTCAATACTATACTATAGCATTTTCAGGTAAGTAAAGATCAGATTGATGTAGCAGTCGAAAATTAACCAAGTCTAAGGCTTCTATAAGAAATATGGATTTCATCTAGGAACCGATAAACTCAAATGCACTCTTGACCTGTTTTCGATGAAATGCTATAGTCCAAGCCGTTCGTGGGGAGGTTCCCGAGTGGCCAAAGGGGGCAGACTGTAAATCTGTTGGCAACGCCTTCGAAGGTTCGAATCCTTCTCTCCCCAGAATATTATAGAGAGTCTTCTTAATTTTTTTCAAGAAGACTCTTTTTTTATACTGCAATTTCCTCCACTCCACGATATTATTCTACATAAGGCTGTATGTTAATGAGTGAGAGATTCTATAAAAACGGTTTATACTTTGAATGCAACAAGTGCCATGCCTGTTGCCGCCGTGATCCGGGGTATGTCTTCCTCACGGAGGAGGACCTCAATAGGCTGAACACTGGTCTTCATATGGATCGGGATGCTTTTTTAAAGACCTACTGCAGGGTTGTTCCTATGGGAGAAGTAAACCGGATAAGCCTTATCGAAAAGGAAAATTTTGACTGTATTTTCTGGGAAGAGGGAGGGTGCAGAGTTTATGAAGATCGTCCTTTTCAATGCCAAAGTTTCCCTTTCTGGCCAGCTTATCTGGATAGTCTTGAAAGCTGGAAGAACCTTGAAAATGATTGTCCCGGAGTGAACAGGGGACGATTTCATAGTGAAGAAGAGATAAACAGGTGGTTAGAACAAAGAAGATGGCTTAAGTTTTTAACCACATAGGGCATTGCGTTATAAAACTCTTTTTTTGTGGAGCGAGGAGGTTTATGCGGATAAAATTCTGGGGTGTCAGGGGATCTATTCCCACACCGCTTACTCCCACCCAGCTGCAAAGTAAAATCGCCGCTATCATTCAGAGGGTACAGGCTTCGGATCTTTTATCGCCGGAATCGAGGGAAGAGTTCCTTGCGGAACTCCCCTCCTACCTTCTTGACACCATAGGGGGAAATACTACCTGCCTCGAGGTGCGTCTCTCCGATGACACCCTGATTATCCTTGACGCGGGATCGGGAATCCGGGAATTAGGTATGACCCTCCGGCACCGAAGGGAGCACATCCGTCATTATCATCTGTTTTTTACCCATTTTCACTACGACCACCTGCAAGGACTTCCTTTCTTTGAAGCCGCATTTGATCCCGGATCCACAATCACTTTTTACAGCCCGGTGAAAAATCTCCCGGAAATCCTGAAGAATCATATGGGTCCTCCTTATTTTCCTGTGACTATGGATGTCATGACCGCGAACCTGGAGTTCCGGCATCTCAGCGGGACATCGATCCCAATTAGCAACGGGAAAGTATTCTGGAGGTCTATGAATCACCCGGGAGACTGTTATTCCTACAAAATTGAAGAAAATGGTAAAACAATGATTTTTGCGACTGATTCTGAACTTACTGATAAAGATTTTGAAAAAACTGAAGAAAATTCAGATTATTTTCATGAAGTAGATTGCCTTATTCTCGATTCTCAATATACCCTGGATGAAGCTATAGAAAAGTATGACTGGGGGCATACCTCATACAGCCTTGGTGTTGATTTCGCTACTGAATGGGGAATAAAAAAGCTTGCCCTTTTTCATCATGATCCGAAATATGATGACAGGAAGATATCAAGTATCGGAAAATCGGCACAATGGTATCTCCATCACCTTGAGCAGAAAAATCTGGAAATTTTCCTTGCCCGGGAGGGAATGGAGATACAACTTTGATAGAACTGGCCAATATGGAAATTATAGCCCTCTACCTGCACTTGAAGAATCATCATGAAAATCTTGATGAAAGACTCGAGAAGGTAAGTGGGCGAATTGAGAAGTTACTCTGGGAGAATCTCTCGATAGCTGATTTTGAAGATCTTGAGAATCTCTATCAGAAAAACGTTGATGTATTTATTGAAAAGGGATAGGTTTATGACTATGAATAAACGGATCAATCTCATTATCGTTCTCCTGGTTGTTTTTTTCGCGGGAGGAGAAGTTTTCGCTCAAGCTATCGCTGGAAGCGATATCGTACCCGACTTCTATTCTCCCTTCCTTCAGGCTGGAGGACCCAGTGTAGTATCAACGATATCGCCGGCTTCGGATCTCATGAATCCGGCAGCTTCAGCAGCGAAACAGCGATTCACCATCGATTTGAGCTATCTCGGTCTCTTCGGTCCCGGCACACCAGTCTGGCAGGGGCACGGTGTTAACCTCGGTGCTACCCATCCAACAAAGATCGGTGTCTTCAGCTGGTCCGGCCATTTTCTCTCTTCTGAGGCATTAATTTTTCCGGCAGGAACCCAGGGGGGAATACGCGGTTCTTTCGCCAAGGATGTTTATGAGAACCTGTATGTAGGCATGGGATTGAATCTTGGTTTCGGTACCGGCGGATGGTCTATTACCTCTAACTGGGGGTTCCTCCATTTCCCTGGAGATATTTCTTTTATGAAGAACTTCGTATGGGGAATTACTCTTCAGGAGTTTGGATACGCTCCAATGGCCACCACTTCCGCTGTTCACCCCCTCTTTACCCTGGCAGCAGGAACGGGGTTCACCCTGATAAACGCGGAAAAATTTCAGCTTAACGCTCAGGCGGACCTTTCATTTCCCACTTTTCAGAATATGAGGCTATCAGTAGGACTCACATCAAAACTCTTCAATGCTTTGTCCCTGCATCTTTCTTCCGACGTTGATATAAAGGAACTTATTGCTGGTGACACCTCCGGGCTCATCCCATCTTTCGGAATTTCCTACACCTTTCAGACAAATATACAGCAGGATAGTAAATTCCTCCGCCTTAAAGAACGGGGATGGAACGAAAGTCAGATTACTCCTGTAGTCTCAGCAGCTCCCTATGCTGAGGGATACTGGGGGATAGGAACAGGGGTGAACATACCCCTTGGTGTACTCGATAGAGATCCTCCGGAGATTCTGGTAACCTGTGAGGATCCAACCTATATTTCGCCGAATTTTGATGGAACACAGGATGAGCTGAGCCTTCCAATAGAAATAACCGACAGACGTTATATAAAAGGATACAGTCTCACAATCTACAATAACGATGGGGAGGCTGTAAGGACCATTTACAATAAGGAACAACGGGAAGAAAACGTAGAAATCGGTTTTTTCAAGAGGCTTTTTCAAGCGAAAAGCGGAATTGATATTCCTGAAACCCTTGTATGGAACGGCAACTCAGATGAAGGGAATGTTGTTCCTGACGGATCATATACTTTTGTTCTGGAATCCTGGGATGATAATGGAAACAATGGAAAAACCGGGAAGCAAACCGTTGTGGTCGATGCCACTGCTCCAGAGATAGTGATAACAGCGCCCGATTCCCTGATCTTTTCTCCAAACGCGGATGGTAACAAGGATGACATTACCATTGGTCAGAGTGGTTCATCCGAAGACCTCTGGGAAGCAAGGATCGTTGATCCCTCTGGTAATACCTTAAGGACAATAACCCTTGTGAATGATACTCCAAAGGATTTTGTCTGGGATGGAACCGATGCTGATGGATTACTCATTGGGGATGGGGTTTACAATTACATAATCAGCAGCACCGATCGCAGCGGAAACAGTACCGAGGAAAGTTTGGACAACATCATTATCAATACCGAGGCAACTCCCATTACCCTCACTATTGACAAAGCCTTTTTCTCTCCAAATGGTGATGATGTTAAAGATTCTGTAATGATTTCACCAAATATCCCGGTACAGAGCGGTATTGATTTCTGGGAAGTAGTTATAAAAAATATTTCCGGAAAGTCTGTACGCAGCTATTCCGGTGGAAAACTCGCCCCTGGAGATATCACCTTTGATGGAAAGGGGGTTTCGGGTAACCTGCTTCCCGAAGGTGGGTATACCGCTACATTGAAGGTCCGCTACCTGAATGGAAATGCTCCCGAAGAAACGAGCCCGCCATTCACTATCGATGTGACCCCTCCGACAGCATCCGTCAGAGCGGACTTGAGAGTATTCTCACCAAATGGTGATGGACGTAAGGATGAGATCACAATCTTTCAGGAATCTTCCCCTGAGATTTCCTGGTCTGGTGAAATTATCGGCCCTGGAGACAACCTCGTAAAGAGTGTTTCCTGGGTAGGTAACGCCGATGTGAAATACATATGGGATGGACGGGAAGAAAACGGAAGGCTTGCTCAGGATGGGACCTACAGGTACAGGTTACAGAGCACTGACAGGGCAGGGAATAGCGGGGCAAGCTCGGAAATTACCTTCGATCTTAATACCGAAGAAACCCCGGTCCTCCTTTCTGTCGATTTCGAAGCCTTCTCCCCTAATGCTGACAGAGTAAAGGACACCATTTCCCTACTTCCCGACTTAAAAATCGCTGAAGGGATCGATACCTATAAACTTTCCATCCTTTCCCGGGCTGGCGCAATTATCAGAACTTTCGAAGGAAAGGGAAGAATTCCACAGAGTTTTGATTGGGAGGGTAGAACAGATCAAGGGGAACGGGCCCCTGATGGATTGTACATGGGGCAGCTGTATGTTCTGTATCAAAACGGAAATGAAGAGACTGCTAAATCGCGGGGATTCATCCTCGATACGGTTTATCCAACCGTTGAAATACAGTCACGTTATACCATTTTCTCTCCCAACCAAGACGGTTTAAAGGACCGCTTTATTGTACAGCAGGAAACGAGTGAAGAAACACTCTGGGAAGGAACAGTACTTGATGCCTCAGGAAAGATTATCCGACAGGTATTCTGGAAAGGGAGAGCCGAATCCTTCACGTGGGATGGAACAGACCAGGATGGCAATACTGTTTCAGATGGAAATTACCGGTACCGCATCACCACTGCCGATGAAGCCGGGAACCGGAGTGAAGCTTCTGTTGAAAACATTGAAGTTGACACGAGGATCACCCGGGTATTTGTAACCTCCAACGCAAGGCAGTTCTCCCCCTCGGGTGACGGGATCGATGATACAATCACCTTCAATACGATTGTGAACGTCACTGATGGCATTGAGGAATGGTCTCTGAAATTTTTTCGAGGGGAGATATTAGAAAAGAGCTATTCTGGTGAAGCCCGAATTCCGAAAAAAGTTATCTGGGATGGTTTGAATGAATCCGGTGTGGTAGTTGAAGGGGAATATACCGCTGAATTCTCTGTTTTATACGCAAAGGGTGATCGACCGGTAAGCAGGACATCCCCTTTCAAGCTGGATACATCAGCTCCGGAAGTTTCTTTGCAGATAACTCCGACTCCATTCTCTCCTGACAATGACGGTGTCGAAGATGAACTCACTATTACAATCGAAGTAGAAGACCTTTCTCTGATCGAATCATGGAATTTGCTGATAGAAGATCCAAAGGGTGCCCGGTTCTATGAATACAGGGGAGAGGGCACACCGGGAAGCGAACTCACCTGGGACGGACTTTCCGCTAGCGGAGAACTCGTTCAGGCAGCTGAGGATTATCGATATACCTTCAGTATTCGTGATACCCTTGGGAATGAAAAGATAGTTTCCGGTATTATTCCGGTTGATGTACTCGTAATCTGGGATGGCGATCAACTTAAGATCGCAATCGCAAGCATTACCTTTGCGCCTGACAAACCCGCCCTGGAAAAGAGCGATCCGGAAATACTTGCAAAGAACAATTATGTTCTCCAGCGTCTCGCGGAGATTCTGAACAAGTACAGGACCTACCAGATTGTGATTGAGGGGCACGCAAATCGCACTCAAGCCGATCCAACCTTAGCAGTAAAAGAACAAAAGGAGGAACTCTTACCTCTTTCAAGGGATAGGGCGCAAACGGTTAAGGATGCCCTAATAGCTCTTGGAGTCGCCGAACAAAGACTTAGTGTTGTAGGCAGGGGAAGTGAAGATCCCAAGGTATCCTTCGAAGACCGTGAAAACTGGTGGAAGAACAGGCGGGTTGAATTCATTCTGGTTAAGTAATAGTTGTACGGGAGAAGAATGAAGAAATTCGCAAGATTTTTTGCAGTCCTTTTCGGAATGTTGATTGCTGCCCTCCTACTCGTGGTGGGGGGCGCTTTCTATCTGAATAAAGCCCCGGAAAACATACCACGGGAAGGTGTACTTTTTCGCGTTGAAGTGGGGGACTCAATGGTTTCAATCGCAGATAGATTGAAATCTGAGGGTCTGGTCCGGACCCCTTTACTGATACGGGTTTTATGTGTTGCTCAGGGAACTGAAGGGGTAGTGAAGATTGGCACCTATAAAATCCTGCCTGGTTATTCAAGTCTTGATATTCTCAATCTTCTTGTTTCGGGCAAACAACAATTATACAGGATAACTGTCCCCGAAGGCCGGACCCTCAGACAGATCGCGGATTATCTGGAATCAGAGGGAATAACCGATGGAGATAATTTTCAGGAAATTGCCCGTAATGAAAATGTTACGGAGATGTTCGGGGTACCGGGGAATTCGGTTGAGGGGTATTTGTTTCCCGATACCTACTATATCCAGAAAGACTATCCCGCGGAAAAGGTTTTGAAACACTTAACAGAGCGGTTTTTTGAAGTCCTGGAAGAGATTGCCCCGGAGTATCGGGAAATGGGACCGCGGGAAATCACGGAGAAGGTCATTCTTGCATCGATTATCGAACGTGAATATCAGATCGACGAAGAAGCCCCTCTTATGGCGAGTGTTTTTTATAACAGGCTTGAGATTGGAATGACCCTTGGTTCATGCGCTACCGTTGTATATATCATTACAGAGCGTCAGGGAAAGGAACATCCGTCATTTCTTACTTATGATGATATTGAAGTTGAAGATCCTTTCAATACTTATATACATCAGGGACTGCCGCCGTCTCCTATTTCAAATCCCGGCAGAGTGGCCCTGGATGCGGCTTTCCATCCTGCAGAATCCGACTACCTGTATTTTCTCCTCAAGGACGATAATACCGGAGCCCATTACTTTTCAATGTCCCTTTCGGAACACAACCAGGCCCATGTCCTGTACCTGAAGAAGAAATAGATCTATGAAAATTCCGGAGCATATCATTCAGGAAATCTCTTCAAAAATCGATATTGTTGATGTTGTGGGTGATTTCGTGAGCCTCCGTAAACAGGGAGGGCGTTATTGGGGAAGATGTCCCTTTCATGATGAAAAAACCCCCTCTTTTACCGTAACACCGGAAAAGAATCTTTTTTACTGTTTCGGTTGTCATAAAGGGGGCACCGTATTCAATTTTCTGATGGAGATGGAAAATCTCTCTTTTGTTGAAGCCACGGAACGTCTGGCAAAAAAGGCCGGTGTCGCAATCCCCAAAGGGGAGGCTACTTCTGCCGACAGAAGGCGGAACGCATTAATAGAGCTGTATACAAAAGCAGCGGGAAGTTTCCATTACATCCTCGAAAACGCCAGTGAGGGAGAAAAAGCGCGGACTTATCTGGACAACCGGGGCCTTAACGCTGAGATAAGAGCCCTCTTTCAGTTAGGGTACATTCCCCGGGATATGAAGTGGCTGTTCCAATTCCTTAAAAAAAAGAATTTTTCCGAAGGGTTCCTGAAGGAAAGTGGACTTTTTATCAGGAACTATCCCCGTTTAGCCCTTCTTGCAGGCAGGATTATCTTTCCAATTCAAGCCACAGGGGGGCAGATTATTGCCTTTGGAGGAAGGAATCTGGAAGAGCGGGGTCCAAAATACCTGAATACACCAGAAACCGCAGTGTTCAGGAAACGCTACAATTTATACGGCCTTTTCATTGGCCTTTCTGCTATAAGAAAAAGTGGTGCGTTTATCCTTGTTGAGGGGTATATCGATGTAATGGCCCTTCATCTCGCGGGTATTTCAATAGCGATAGCTCCTTTAGGGACAGCCTTTACCAGAGAGCAGGCAAATCTTATAAAGCGTTATGCCGGGAAGGGCTACCTTCTTTTTGATGGTGATAACGCGGGACAGGAAGCAACGAAAAAAGCTATTTATATTTGCGAAGAGGCGGGAATAGAAACCCGGGTTATCGAGCTGCCTGAAGGAGCTGATCCAGCTGATATTCTAAAAAAAGAAGGTATCGAAGCGTTGCATAAAATAGTAAAATGTCATATAAATAGCTTTAACTATCTGGTGCAGCATGCCGTTGTTAAATATGATGTGGCAACACCTGAGGGGAAAGAAGCAATCATCCACGAGATATTCCCATTTATTGATAAAATTGATACTGAAGTGAAACGTGAAGCTTGTCTCCAGATTCTGGCAGATGAGATTTCTGTTGATCAACGGTCAGTTTTGCATGATTATATAAAGGGGAGGAGAAAGCAAGGGGTTCGGCGCCCCCAGGAGGAAGCGAAATCATACAAACTTACATCAGAACTTTTCCTCATGATCGCAATCGCAGTACATCGAAATTATTTTCCGCGAGTGAGGAGCCTACTAACTCTTGAAGATCTGGAGGATCAGGCGGCAAGAAGCCTGTATATTGCTCTGGAGGAATGTTACAGGCGGGAAGATGAAACTTCTGATGGGCTTTTTGAGCGAATCGAGGATGATCGTCTTAGAAGGACTCTGTTGGAAAGGATACACTCCGAGGAATTTAATAATAACCCGGAGCAACTTATTTCCGACAGCCTTGGACGTATAAAACAGATGAGCCTGGAAAAACGCAGAATCCATGTGGAACAGCTCCTTAAAAAGGCGCAGGATGGGATGGAAATACAGAATCTTCTCGAAGAGAAGATATTTCTCGATGAAGAACTCGAACGATTAAGGGATTGGAAGGAATGACAGAATTACTGACTGACCCGGCAGTTCAGAAATTAATAGAATATGGAAAAAGTAAAAAAATCATCACCTATGATGAGGTAAATGATTTTCTGCCCGATTCTATTGTAAATTCGGAGAAAATCGAAGAGGTTATCATCATCCTCGAGAAAAATAACATAACGCTCGAAGATGATGCCCTGCCAGTGGAAGCACGGGGGGAAGCCCAGGAGGTCACGGAAGAGCAGGCAAAAGGGCAAAAGGGGAAACGCCTTGTTTATGGTGAAAAAGAAAGCGCGATTGATGACCCTATCCGGCTCTATTTGAGAGAAATCGGTAAAGAAAACCTACTTACAGCTGGACAGGAAGTTGAGCTTTCAAAGCAGATGGAAGAGGGGGAAATGATCATAAAGGATGTCATAAAAGGCTCCGGGATGATCATTCCTGAGTTATTCAATCTCATCGAAAAGACTTTCTCAAAAACCGATCCGCGGGAACTCGAGCTCTCAAAAAAAGAGATCTCTGAGATGCTCGCGGAGCGGAGGAGATTAAACCAGTTTTATCGGGAAGACCTGAAGAAACTTTCTCCAACACTTAAAAGTTATATGGATCTTAAGAAAAAGATCGTCACCGCTGGCGGAGACATTTCTTCAGACGAAGAATTGGTTAAAAGAAGGAAAAACCTTTTTAAGCAAATCGAATATATTACTTTACGCCAGGAAGAGATACTCCATTTTTCTGATATATTTATCAATACTGAACGCCGGATTTTAAGATACAGGAAGGATCAGCACAGGATTGAAAGGACCTTACGGGTCTCCAGTTCACGGGAGCTCCGCAATATGGGTCGCAAGCTTGCCATGACCTCGGAGCGGCGAAATATTGAAACTGAACTCGGCCTTTCTGCTGATGTTATTAAAGAAAAAATCAAGCTTATTCAGATAAACGAAAAGAAGCTTAAAAACCTGGAAATAGATTTTGAGGACTCGGTCGATAACATCCTCAATCGGGCGAAGGAAATTTCCCAGGGTAAAATTCTGATGAAAAACGCGAAAGACCGGCTTATTCAGGCAAACCTGCGGCTTGTCGTCAGTATCGCCAAGAAATACACAAACAGAGGACTTCATTTCTTTGATCTGGTTCAGGAAGGTAATATCGGCCTTATTAAAGCCGTTGAAAAGTTTGAATACCGGAAAGGCTATAAATTTTCTACTTATGCTACCTGGTGGATACGGCAGGCGATTACCCGCAGTATTTCAGATCAGGCAAGGACTATCCGTGTACCGGTCCATATGATCGAGCAGATAAACAAGGTCGTTCGTGAGTCCAGACAGCTTATGCAGGTTCTTGGCAGGGAACCCACCGATGAAGAGGTCGCCGACAGGCTTGGCTGGTCTGTTGTTAGGGTCAAATCGGTAAAGAATGTTGCTCGAGAGCCTATTTCCCTCGAAACACCGATCGGCGAGGAGGAAGATTCTCTTCTCGGCGATTTCATCGAGGATAAGGATATAGAAAATCCCGCAAGCCAGACCGCTTTTCGTCTGCTGCAGGAACAGCTCAAGGAGGTGCTTTCAACGCTTCCTCCTCGGGAACAAGAGGTCCTCAAGATGCGTTTCGGCCTTGAGGATGGCTACTCACTCACCTTGGAAGAGGTTGGACTGTACTTCAACGTCACAAGGGAGCGGATCCGTCAGATAGAGGCGAAAGCCTTGCGCCGTCTGCGACATCCGAAACGAAGCAGGCGCCTTAAAGATTATATCGATCATTAAGAGGTTGTACCGAACATGATTCAGGAAGTTTTTGATAAGCTGCGTACTTTACAGGACATTCTCTCTAAAAAGCATGAAATTGAGAGAGATATTACCGAAATCCCCAAGGCACTTACGACGAAAACTGAGCTCCTCACGCGGCTGAAAAAGCTGTACATCGAAAAGAACAGTTTAATCGAAGAAACCCGCAGCGAGCTAAAGGGACTCAGGATTCGCCTCGATGAAGCAGAGCGAAGGCGTGAAGAATATGAAAAGCAGATGGATCTCATTAAGACGCAACGAGAGTATGAGGCTTTAGACAAAGAGATTAAAAAAGCTACCGAGAAAGAACAGCAGTACCGAAAGGACATTTTCCGTGAAGAGAAAGAACTTGAAGAACTAATCTTTGCTCTGGAACGGGATGAGAAGATGATCGCTCAGCAGGAGGAAGAACTCCATAATGAGCAGGAAAAAAGAAAGAATGAAAGCCAGGAAAAAGAGGAACTCCTTTCTAAGCTGAAAGCAGAGGAGAAAAACATTACTCCCGGACTTGATGAGGAGATCCTTTTCAAGTTTGAACGAATTATCAGGAGCAAAGCAGGTCTTGGTATTGTACCGGTGAAAAATTCAGTTTGTACAGGTTGCCATATGATCCTTCCCGCTCAATTTGTGAATGATGTACGGGACGGTGAAGATATTTTCTTCTGTCCATATTGTAGTCGAGTACTCTTTTTTGACGAAGAAGAAAGCTCTGAGGTATTTTCTTTTTCTGATGAGGATTCAGGAAGCCTTGCGGACCTTGCGGATCTTGACGAAGAAGAGTAAAATAAACAACCAAGGGACAGATCAGATAGTCGCTTTCCTGCAATTTGGCGGGGAAGAGGAAAGTCCGGGCTCCGTAGAACATGATGCCGGGTAACACCCGGGCACTTGCATGGGTTTTCTTCGGAAAAGCTATGCAAGCGACAGATAGTGCCGCAGAAAAGATACCACCGGGCGCTGTAAAACCTTTGGTATTACAAGGGTCCGGTAAGGGTGAAAAGGTGGGGTAAGAGCCCACCGGCTTTGCTGGTAACAGCAAGCGCATGGTAAACCTCATCAGGAGCAAAGCCAAACAGCAGATGGGTAGTTCGTCCGTTAAACCTGCGGGTAGGCTGCTGAAACAGATGGGTAATCTTCTGTGATAGATAGATGACTATCCTTTGACAGAATCCGGCTTACCGATCTGTCCCGTTTATTATTGAAGGCAGAATTGAATTATGAAACTTCCCAGGAGCCGTTATACCTTTTCTGCAAACCGAAAAGACCGTCGCCGAAGGATCTTCCGGACGATCATGTATAGCTGTTTAGCCCTGGCAGGAGTTATTGCGGGTATTGTTTTCATTCGCGCTCAGCCGTTGAGTCATTTGAGTGAAAAAAGTGATGATGACTACCATGCTCTCTGGGTTGACGAACAATATGCAAAAATAATTGAAATCTCAGAAGAGGTGCTGTCGGAGGACCCTCTGGATTTAACCTCCCTTGTCCTGAATGGATTCGCGAATTTCTATCTTGGCACCGAGCAGTTTTCCCTTGAAGATAAAATACCTCTCTTTGATGAAGCTATTCTTTCGTTGAGAAAAGCCCTTGTAATAGGTGCAGGCCCTTTTTACGGAAAAGTTCAATACACCCTTGGGAAAGCGTACTTTCACAAGGGAAAATACTACCTTGATCTCGCGATATTATACCTTGAGGAATCTCTAAAAAAGGGGTATACAGGAGAAGATACATTTAAGTATCTTGGGCTTATATATTCGGAACTTGGGAATTACGAAAGAGGAGTTGAATTCTTTCAAAAAGCTGTAGGGGATAATCCATCAGATATTCTTTACCTGACCCTTGCTCAGAGCTATTACCAGCTTGAAGATTATGAGAAAGCTGAAGAATATCTTATTAAGACTTTGAATCGAAGACCAGATTTTACCATAGAGCAGAAAAGCCGATTTCTTCTCGGGAGGATTTATCTGGATCAGGACGAATACTTAAAAGCGGAAGATCAGTACAGTCTGATTTTGAAAATAAATCCGCAGTCAGCGGATGCTCATTACTATCTGGGGGAAATATTCAATAAGTTGAATGATATATTTAATGCTCGCGCGGAATGGAGAAAGGCATGGGAAATCGATCCCAATCATCATGGAGCTTTGTTGAGACTTTATTAGAAGTATTGGAGGTTATTTATGAGGGATGGACGTAAATTTTCTGACGCCTTTTCAACTGATATAGGCATAGATCTTGGGACATGCAACACCCTTATTTATATACGTGGGAAAGGGATTGTATTATCCGAACCTTCGGTTGTCGCTGTTGAACGTGGTACAAAAAAAGTTGTGGCCGTCGGAGAAGATGCGAAACGGATGCTCTGGAAAACTCCTGGGGATATTATTGCTATCCGTCCCTTGCGGGATGGGGTAATTGCCGACCTTGAGACTACAGAAAAAATGATCCGTCATTTTATTGCAAAGGTCCTTCCAAGACGATGGTTCGTTAAACCCCGAATGGTAATTGGAGTTCCTACATGCATTACCGAGGTTGAGCGGAGAGCTGTTGAAGAATCTGCCTATAAAGCTGGGGCCCGGGAAGTTAAAGTAATCGAGGAATCCCTCGCGGCTGCCATTGGAGCTAATATCCCTATATTTGAACCAGCAGGCCATATGATATGTGATGTTGGGGGCGGTACAACCGAGATTTCTGTTATTTCTCTTGGAGGCATGGTTGTAACCAAGGCAATTCGTCTTGGGGGCAGCGAGTTTGATGAAGCAATTATTAAACATGTCCGGAGTGTCCACAATTTAATTGTTGGTGAGCAAACCGCGGAAAACCTGAAGATTTCCATTGGAAACGCTTCTCCCGATAAAAAGATAGAGAAAATGGAGATTAAGGGGACCGATGCGATAACCGGCTTACCTCGAAGGCTTGAGATCGATTCGGTAGAAGTCCGGGAAGCTCTTCAAGAACCGATTAATGCGGTCATTGAGGAGATCAAGCGGACTCTTGGAGAAACGCCTCCTGAACTCGCCGCGGATATCGTTGAACGAGGTATAGTAATGACTGGAGGTGGTTCTCTATTAAAAGGACTGCAAAAACTTATCTCAAAGGAAACGGGAGTTCCGGTAATACTTGCGGAGGATCCTATGCTCTGTGTTGCTAATGGAGCCGGCATGTACCATGAACATACCAAGGATATGATTAGCCACAAGACAATTTACAACAATATCAACGTGTAGATGTATGCAGGGCGTGAAAAACTTTTTCGCGAAACATCGAAGCGGCTCCACTCTTGGAGCCCTTCTTTGTATTAGCTTTATCATGATCATTATCTCCACCCAGAGTATCAATTTTCGTCCAAAACAAGTTGGGCTTTCAATATTCTCAACCTTACAAGTCGCCGTTTCCCGGACCGCGAGATTTTTTTCAGATACGGTAAATTCTATTTCTGAACTCAGAAAACTGAAAAGTGAGTATGAAGAGGTGCGGCGTAGACTGGAAGATTATGAAAACAGGGAGCGGGACTTTGTGGCCATAAGGCAGGAAAACGATCGGCTTACAGAATTACTGGGTTTTCAGAAACAGGTGAAGTATTCCCATGTTGCCGCGGAGGTAATCGCGAAGGACCCGGGTAATCTTTTCAGTACCCTTATCATCAATAAAGGAGCTCATAATGGTATCCGGAAAGATATGCCTGTAGTCGCATTTCAGGATGGTTTTCAGGGCCTTGTTGGTAAGATTGTTGAAGTTGGTCTCTTTTCTTCAGTTATGATGCCGATTTTTGACACCTCAAGTTATATTGGCGGGAGGATCCAGGGATCAAGATATGACGGTCTTGTAAATGGTTCAGGAAAAGGGGTTGAACATATTTACATGAAATATGTAGAGAAACGTGCCCGCGAAGATATTCAATACGGTGATCTTGTAGTTACTTCAGGGATGCGTTCCCTCTATCCCCGGGACATTTATATCGGCCGCGTCAGAGCCATTGGAGCGAAAGAGTGGGAAACCTATCTCGAACTTGAGATAGAACCAATCATTGATTTCTCCAGATTAGAATATGTTTTTGTGCTTGATGGAGGCGAAAAATGAATCAGGCAGGTTTTGTTTTTCATACACTTCTTATCGCTCTATCAGTTATCCTTCAGTCAACCTTACTGAGGGGAATGGTAATAAGGGGCGCTACTCCCGATATCGCTCTGATTATTCTTGTTTTTTCCGCTCATCACCTTGGAGAATTTCGATCACTATTCTCAGGATTTATTTCCGGACTTATTGAAGACTTCCTCAGCCTGTCTCCCCTTGGATTTCATGCGTTTTTAAAGACCCTCATCGGTTATCTAAACGGTTTATTCAAAGGGAAAATCTTTTTCGATCCTATTTTCATTCCCATGATTGTTGTATTGATTGCGACTACTATTAAAGCAGGTCTTGGATTTCTACTTCTCTCTCTTTTCAACCCTGCACAGGCAGCTGGTATTTTTCAGATCTCCTTCTGGATCGAACTTGGGATGAATGTTGTTCTCGCTCCCTTTATCTTCGCTCTTCTGAAACTCTTTCGGATATTGCGACCTACTGAGAAGGAAGGTTATCGATGAGAACTGCTCCCGTTGGTGTATGGCAGGGGAGAATTATCTTTATAATCGTCTTAGTCATTGTAACTTTTCTGGGTTATGGAACGTACATCTTCAGTCTTCAGGTCATAAACGCAACAGAGTATCAGCAGAAAGCACAACGGGTCGCCCGAAGGGTAATTCCAATTCCAGCTCAACGGGGGAAGATATATGACAGGTATGCTGAAGTTCCTCTTGTTATGAATATTCCCTCCTTCGCTGTTGATATCATTCCCGCGGAAGTGCCTGATGCGGACCGAAATAGAGTATATTCAGATCTGGCGGAAATTCTTGGAATACAAACAGAGGATATCAGGAAAAGTATCCCACAAAGATACCACCATCTTTATCAACCGGTAGAGGTTAAGAGCGGGGTCACTTTTGGAACAATCACTGAACTGGCCGAACGGATAAATGATTTTCCAGGAGTTACCTGGCATAACAAACCAATCCGAAAATATCTTGAAATTGGTCCAATCTCCCATATCCTTGGATACGTTGGGAGAATAACTACCGAAGAATTACAGATCCTGTATAACAAGGGCTATGATATCAATTCAGCCCTTGGTAAAAGCGGAATTGAGAAACAGTATGATGAAATATTGCGGGGAAAAGATGGAGAAAGATACAGGACTGTAGATGTCCGGGGACGGAGCGTAGTAGATTCTTCCTCTCTAGACGTTCCTCCGGTGAATGGGAAAAATCTCGTACTTACCATTGACAGCCGTATCCAGGCTTTGAGTGAAAAGGCCCTTGGGGAGCGTATTGGCTCTGTGGTTGTACTTAAACCGGCAACTGGAGAGATCCTTGCCCTCGTTTCCTATCCATGGTTTGACCCGAATCAATTTTATACCGACAAAGCAAAAGAGGTTTTCACCAAATTATCCCTTGATCCCAGTTTCCCTTTTTTGAATAGAGCTATACAATCAAGTTATGCTCCTGCTTCAACTTTTAAAGTAATCATGACCACCGCTGTATTGGAGGAGGAGGTATTTCCTCTAAACAAAAGGGTAACCTGTACGGGGGAGCTTCCATACGGGGATAGGATTTTCCATTGCCATCGGAAAGCGGGACATGGAAGCCTGAACTTAGCCGAGGGCCTTGCTGAGTCGTGTAATATATTTTTCTGGACAATGGGAAGCGAATATCTGGGAGTTGAAAGGATAACCGAATATGCCCGCCGTTTTGGTCTTGGGGTTCGATCGGGAATTGATATCCCGGGAGAGATTAAAGGACTGGTACCGAGTCCCCAATGGAAAGAGATTCAGTACAATGTGAAGTGGGTTGGGGGAGACACCATGAACATATCAATCGGTCAGGGTGATCTTCTCGTATCCCCGATACAGATGGCGAATATGGTTGCTATGGTAGTAAATAGTGGCATCACTTTTGTTCCACACATTCTTAAAGAGGTGAGAGATCCTGTTTCCGGCGAAGTCCTTGAAACTGTAGAGCCAAAGGTTCTTCAGACTTCAAGCATCAGAAAAGAAACCTTCAAAACGGTACAGGATTATATGAGGGGTGTAGTAAGCAATGGTACTGCCCGTGTAGTAATCACAACAAAAGCTGTTGATGTGGCCGCGAAGACCGGTACCGGCGAGGTGGGTAGAAACCAGACAGAACAATGGAGCTCATGGTTTGCGTCCTATGCACCATATAAAACCGACGATCCTGATGAGCAGGTTGTTGTGGCGGTGAATGTAGAGGGAACAAATGAGTGGGAATGGTGGGCTCCAAAGGCCGCAAACATTATTTTCCAGGGCATTTTTGCAAATCAGACCTATGAAGAGGCTGTGGATGCCTTGAATCTCTGGTACTTAAGAAATTGAATTAGGAGCATCTGGTGAGGAATAGACTTTTCTTTGATTTTCCCCTGTTAATCTCCACAGCATCCCTGATGATAATTGGAATTCTTTTTATCTATTCGAGCGGAGTGACATCGGATGGATGGGTTTTTTCAAATGAATATATAAAGCAAATCATCTGGGCTTTTCTGGGTCTGGGAATTCTTACAGCCCTCCTTTTTTTCGATTACAACCGCTATCGGGACCTGTCCTCGAGTCTTTATATCGGGTTTATCCTCTTACTCGTTATTACCCTCCTTATTGGCAAGCGGGTTAATGGTGCCCGTTCATGGCTGGGTGTCTTCGATTTTGGGATTCAGCCATCTGAATTTACAAAGATTGCTACGATGCTCTTTCTCGCCCATTTTCTGGAAAGTCGGAAAAATTCTATTCAAAAATTATCTACATTCAGTATAAGCCTGGGTATTGTTATGTTACCGGTTCTGCTTATCCTAATTCAACCCGATATGGGGACTGCCCTTGTTTACCTTCCCATTTTTTTTGTGATGACCCTGGTGGCTGGAGCAAGATTAAGGTATATACTATTTCTCTTCATTGCGGGGATGCTTACAATTTTCATGAGTATATTTCCAGCTTACACTGAAATGCTCCTGCATCGTGATCTTGTTTTTAATGATATAATCAGTAATCCTCAATATATCATGATAGATATTGTTGCCCTTTCTATTATTGGTATTATTGCATTCATAGGATACCGGTGGTTAAAAAAAGGCTATTATTACTGGATTATTTATTCGTTGTTGATACTCATATCCAGTTTGTTAGGGTCCGTTCTTGTCCGAATGGTGCTGAAAGATTATCAGATGACAAGGCTTATCGTCTTTCTCGATCCTGGTGTTGATCCCCAGGGCGCGGGCTGGAATGTAATACAATCAATTACAGCTGTAGGATCCGGTGGTTTTTCTGGAAAGGGTTTTCTTCAAGGTACTCAGAGTCATTACCGGTTTCTTCCCCAGCAAAGTACTGACTTCATTTTTTCGATAATCGCAGAGGAGTGGGGATTCCTTGGAAGCATTATTATTCTTCTCCTTTATGGAATAATTCTTATAAGGGGAATGTTTATCCTTCTGCACTCTAAAGACACCTTTGGGGTTTATGTAGGCTCCGGAATCGTCGCGATGATTTTCTTCCATGTAATTATCAATATTGGCATGGCAATAGGTATTATGCCTGTTACCGGTATTCCGCTCATGTTTTTGTCTTACGGCGGGTCATCCCTGTGGACTGGTTTGATTGGGGTAGGTTTGCTATTAAATATCCATCTCCGCCGTTATTCTTATTAATGATTAGGAACTGGTTAATTTATGAATCATATCATTCCGGAACAGGACCTCCACAGTGTCCTCTATCAGGTAAAAAACCCAGTGCGTTATGTTGGAGGAGAATTCGGGTCTATCAGTAAAAGGAATAGCCAGTCCCTGCAGTTTGTACTTTCCTTCCCCGATCTTTATGAGATCGGAATGTCTAATACCGCAATAAAACTGCTTTACAGAGATATTAATGAAATACCGGGGATTAATTGCGAACGTGTTTTTGCTCCAGCACCCGATTTTGAAGAAGCACTAAGGATGAGGTCCTTACCCCTTTATACGCTCGAAACGGGGATACCCCTTTCAGAGTGTGATATCCTGGGATTTAGCATTGGATATGAGCTTTCAGCTACGAATATACTAACAATTCTTGATCTGGGTGAGATTCCTGTGTTCCGAAAAGACCGCAGTGGTAATGATCCGATTGTGATAGCAGGCGGTCCAGCGGTTACAAACCCGCTTCCCTTTAGTGATTTTCTTGACGGAGTATTCATTGGAGAGATTGAAGGGGATTTTTACCAGGTATTACAGAAAGCCGCAGAAATAAAAAAAGGCGGGGGCGGTCGGAAGGATATTCTCAATCATCTTTCCACCAGTACCGCTTTTTGGACGCCGGAAGGAGATAACAGGGTTAAACGTGACCTGTGGAACGGTTTTCACCTTGGAAAATCTCAACGTCCAATTCTTGTCCCCTCCTTTAAAACCGTGCAGGACCATGGGGTGGTTGAGATAATGCGTGGTTGTCCAACCGGCTGCCGGTTTTGTCATGCCGGGATGTTTTATCGACCTTACCGTCAGAAAGGCTTTGCTCAAATAATCGAAGAGGTGGATTTTCTGGTATACAACTGCGGATATCGGGAAATAACTCTCTCTTCCCTCTCAACTGGGGATTATCAGAATGTAGATAAACTTGTGCGGTTGCTGAACCACAGGTATTCAGAAGAGGGAGTTTCTTTTTCTTTACCTTCTCTGCGGGTAGATTCCTTTACCCTGCCTCTACTTGCGGAAGTCAGCCGTGTTCGAAAAAGCGGTTTAACCTTTGCGGTTGAAACCCCCCGAAGCTCATGGCAGCGTGGAATAAATAAAGAAGTCTCCATTGAACAAACAATTGAAATCCTCAGAGAAGCAAAGACTATGGGCTGGCGAGTTGCAAAGTTTTATTTTATGCTTGGTTTGCCTGTATCAAAAGGGGAAGATGAAGTTGATTATATTCTCGATTTTCTCTTCGAAACGTGGCGTAAAACAAAAATCCAATTGAATGTAAATATTGGAACCTTCATACCGAAACCGCACACCTCTTTTCAATGGGCAGAGCAGCTTACCGAGCAGGTTTCACTTGATAGAATCATGAGACTGAAATCCGGTGTAAAAGGAAAACCTATTAAAGTAGGTTATCATGGCCCTTTTTCCTCCTATCTTGAAGGAGTCATATCACGCGGGGATGAACGCGTTGGAAAGTTGATATATAACGCATGGCGGAGGGGTGCCCGTTTAGATGCCTGGGATGATTATCTGAAACGGGATGATTGGAAAGAGGTATTAGCCTCCGCATCATGGGATGTTGAAAAAGAGACCTGCCGGGAACGGAATACCGAAGAGAAATTACCCTGGGACCGAATCACTTTAGGAGTAACCAGAACTTTTTTACAAAGGGAATATAAACGATCTTTATCTTCTGAAATGACACCACACTGCTTACCTGAATGTAATCACCATTGTGGAGTCTGCTCTTCGGAAAACAGGGTAGTCGAATCAGTTGAAAAAGATACTATTGAAAAAGAAACTGCCGGTAAGGGTGATTCTCCTGACAGATGGTGGAGGATCCTCTTTGCTTTTGAAAAAAAGGGGAAAGCAGTCTACCTGTCTCATATCAGCCTGATGGGTGTTATTGAGCGCTCGCTGCTCAGGGCAGGAGTAAAGGTTCGGTATTCAAAGGGATTTAACCCGAAACCGAAACTGGAATTTGCTCAGCCTCTGTCACTTGGGATTGGATCGATAGGTGAAGTTGCTGCAATTGAAATCATAAACTTTCAGGAAGTAAAAATATTTATTTCCAGGATGAACGAAAATCTTCCTTCGGGACTCAAGATAACAAGAGCAGCTATCAATGAACGAACAGCCGGCGGGCGCAAGCCAAAATCTCTCATGGCTCTCTATGGAGGGGCAATTTATCAGGTTTTCCCTAGCAGGGAAAACGGAGAGACCGATTTGAAAGAAAAAATTGAAAAGGCACTGAAAGAACAGGACTACTTTGGTTCAGTTAAGGTGACGGAAGAA
>JAGLYY010000300.1 GCA_023131935.1 Spirochaetales bacterium
CGGATGGAACCTGCTTACTCCCGTGCTGATACATGATGGGGGTATGTCCCTCTCTCTGCGCTTCGATCTTCCGTTATCTTTTACGTTGAGAGGGGCAGGGGGTTTTCGGTACACTCCGGCCGGGGCTTTCAAGTATCCCTGGTCTATCGAAATTGAAGGCAGGCCGGCACAGTTCCTTTCCTTTAAGACATCCGCCGGTTTCCGGTTTCTTGAGCAGGATCTTTTCCTGATGCTGAATGATTTTCCCCTCCTCTATCCGGAAACTCCAATTTCAGATCCCTTCGGGTTGCAGGTAACAGGCGACATCGCTCTACAATTTTCTGACTCTCTTTCCCTCGCTGCCAACGCGGCCTATTATGATTTAACAGGGTTGGTGAATCTTTTAATTGATTCGCCGCATCCGGGAACAGAACTTTTACCTTTTGAAGTAGTGGACAAAAAAAAACTCCCTGCTGAAGTTTCTGTCTCCTGGTCTCCGGTAAGCTGGGTAACCTTAACCGGGGAAACCGCTTTTCATATTCTTGATGTACTCTCAACTGATGACCGGTACTCTTTTTCATTATCAGCGGAATTTGGGGAAAGCAGATTTGGCGGCAAGATAGGAGCGGGGATGTCATCGTCAGAAATTTTGCCGGTACTTAACGCGGAAGCATGGATTGAACCGACAGCAGGGGTCGAAATTATTCTTGAAGGAACCGATCTTCTATCCATAGGTGTGGAGAGGACTTGGGTGGGGGATTATATTAAACCGGGAGCAACGGTGATATTAAAAACGAGAATATCATTATAATAAGGATGGTGCAATGTTAGTACTTTTACAAAAAGGCGGAATCATAATGGCGGTGATTATTTTTCTCTTTTTCATCGCTACGGTCATCATTATTGAGCGGCTTCTTTATTTCAGGAAGATCAGGGTTGATGAAGAAAAACTGATTGCCCGGTTGAAAAGCGCCCTCGAAAAACACCATTTCGATGAAGCCATGAATATCTGTGAAAACAATCCATCACCAATCGCGAATCTCATGAAGGTGGGAATCGAACACCGGGATTATTCACGAGAATCGATAAAAGATGTTATTATGGCTGCCGCGAATCTCGAAATACCCCGGCTGGAGCAATATCTCACCAGCCTTGGCACCATTGCCAACATTTCTCCTCTCCTGGGTTTATTGGGAACGGTAACGGGGAATATTGAAGCCTTCGGGGTCCTGGGCAAATTCGGCGCTGTCGGCGACCCGTCACTCCTTGCTTCCGGTATTTCAGAAGCCCTTTTAACGACCGCCGCGGGAATCATTGTTTCCATACCAACTATCATCTTTTTCAATTCCCTGGTGAGCAAGGTAAACCATATCATCATCCGTCTCGAGAACAGGGTAAATGATATGGTGGTTTTCCTTGGGGGGAAGAACAATGCACTTTGACAGGCGTTTAAAGCCCACTGCACGGGTTGATCTCATCCCCATGATCGATGTGGTATTTCAGCTGGTGGTGTTCTTCATGATCACAAGTACTTTCATCCAGGCCCCGGGGATAAGCATCCAGTTACCCGAAGCCCGGACCGCGGAGCCGGTGGTAATGACAAAACTTATAGTAACAATCTCCTCAACCCAGGAAATATACCTGAATGATCAGCGTTACACCCTCGAGGGATTACATAAGGCCCTTTCTCTTTTAAGGAGTGAGGGCAGTGACGCAGTGAAGGTCGTTGTTATTGAAGCGGACCGAACGGTTACTTACGAGCTGATGGTAGAAGTTCTCGATGCTCTCCGGCTAAACGGATTTAAAGGGGTGAATCTCCGGATGCGGGAGGACCGCGGATAATGAACCATCCTGCCAGAGAACGGCTTCTGATAAGCACCCTCTTATCTCTTCTCTTTTTTGCTGTTCTCGCATTTTTTCTGTCCCTCACCAACTGGGACAAGCTTCCCCCTATTCCCGACTATATGGGACCTCTCATCCTCGAGATTGATTTGACCGGTGGAGAAATTTTCGCGGAGTCAGATCAAAAACCGGAAACAGGGCAGATTATTAAGGATGAGGGGGCGCCGGTCCAGGCATTTGACGAAGACAGGGAGGCTGTGTTCCCCGGTGAGCCTCAGGAACAACATATTGTTTCCCAGGAAGGGTCCCCCCGCGAAGAGCCTATCCGTCAAACTTCGGGGGATGAACCGGTCCCGGGGCGAACTCCGGTAATACCCGAACATGTAGGGCCGGTTTATGATGACGAACCTGTTGAGGAAACTCCCGGCTCGGGAGGGGAAAGCCGGACAGAAGTGCAGGAAGTATTGGATGAAACTGAGTTGGCTGCTCTGGACCAGGCCCTTGAAGGGGCTTCTACTGCCTCTTCAGAAGGGGAGGAAGGTGATACCGGTCGGGGTGACGAAGATGCTGAAGACTCCTCTGCCGCGCAGCATACGGGGGATGGAGAGATACAGTGGGACGCGGTTGCCCGGGAATACCGGAAACCCGCGGGCACTCTCAATCTGGATGATTTATCCGCGGAACTGCAGCCCCGTTACGAAATCGATATCGATTTCTCTGTAAGTCATGATGGTTTGGTTCATGTATTGAGTATAATGCCTCCGATCGGCAATACTGAAGCTGAAGCGAGAATAAGGAAATGGATGGAAAGCTGGTATTTCTTTGCGGTCCCGGAGGAATCGGGAATTTCCAGGGGAACTTTCCGTTTGACCATTCTGGTAAAATGAGTAATGGTAACGATCGGAGGAGTACTATGAAGATAAAGGCAATCGGTTTTGATATAGATGGTACCCTCTACCCAAACTACAGACTGTATATCCACTCCGCCCTGGGGGCTGCCGCTCATCTGCGGCTCTTCCATCATTTCGGAAAAATCAGAAAAGAGATCAGGAAAATTCGGCCGGTGGATGATTTTCAGGGCCTTCAGGCAAAGTTACTCGGGGAATCTTTTGGCATATCTCCGGTAAAAGCTGAGTATCTCCTGAAGGAAATTGTTTACGGCCGATGGGAAAGTACATTTCGGTATATGCGTCCGTTTCCCCATCTTCGTACTCTGATAGAATCTTTGAAAAAAGAGGGATACCGTCTTGGGGTCCTTTCGGACTTTCCAGTTGAAAAGAAGGTTGATTTTCTTGGGCTCGGGGGCTTGTGGGATGCGACACTATCATCTGAAGAGGTTGGATACCTGAAACCCAATCCGGAACCTTTCATCTCCCTTGCTGAAAAACTTGAGGTCCATCCGGAGGATACTCTCTATGTAGGGAATCACTACCATTATGATGTGCTTGGAGCGAAAGCCGCGGGGATGTTCACAGCTCATCTCTCCCGCCGTTCTCCTGAGGATTCGCAAGCTACATTCACCTTCTGTAACTATAAAGAGTTTGCGACAAAGTTTCATGATTTTCTAAAGAATTGACAAGTCGCCTGCCATGCGACAGAATAGAATAAATCGGAAGTGGGAGGGGACCCGATGTCCTATTTTGATATAGGTAATGTAATTACCATTCTCATCGTTATACTGATCCTTGCGATGTACCGGCAGATGGACCGTAACAACCGGTCTCTGGAAAAGGTAAAAAAATTCGCCGATAAAATGAAAGACCAGCTTGATGAGTTCGTTGATGGAAAGACCATCGATCTGAAGAATCTCGGAATCGAACTGGATGTTCACCAGAAAACAGCCAAAGAAATCCTTAAAAGAATAACTCATATCGAGGAAGACTTTACTCAGCGCACTTCAGACCTTGAGGTGGTGGCCCGGCGCGTTGATGAATATGAACAGGGATTACAAGGTATCGTTACCATGACCGGCAGGGTCGATGAGAACCTTAAGCGGTTACAGAAAGAGTCGGAGTTCATTGATACTGTGGGAAGGCGGTTGAAAGAGGCTGTCTCCCGCATGGGTGTTCTGGAAAAGCAGATACCCGAACTGAAGCATGACTTTGGTAAACAAAATTCAGCCGCCCTGAAGCTGGTGAGTCAACAGGTGATAAAAGATGTTCGGGGACAGGCTGAACGTTTAGGCAAGATTGCTGTTGTCTCGGAAAAGAAAATGAAAGAATACGCGGGGACGATCCGGGACCTGGATGTCCGGCGGGAAGAGATGTTCAAGGAGAGCGTTACCTCCATCCAGACGACCTTTGATGAAAAGTTCGCTGAAGCGGAGAAAGCGGGGGAACAGATTCTCGCCAGGTTTGACAGTGATTTAGATCACAGCATCCATGTCTCTGATAATAACGCGCAGAAATTGATTGACCGTATTGAGGATCTCCATGAAGAGCTCGGAAGAAGGATTAACACTTCCGAAGAAGATCTTCGAAGCAAACTTGATACCTTCCAGGACCAGGTAAATACCCTGGAATCCCAGTATCAGGAAAATCTGCGCAACGCGTCGAAACGGGGTGAAACTCTCGAAGATGAAATATTTACCTCCCTGAAGGACCACGTTGAAAACAGGGCCCGCGAGGTTGAGCAGGTGCTTTCTTCTGAACTCGGGGAAATCAGAAAAAATATCGAAGAATCCCGGGAAGAACTCAATGCCCTGTTTGGGGAGACCCGGTCAGAAATAACGGTTTGGCAGGCAACGCTGCAAAAGCGGATGGAGAACAGCCAGATTGAATATGATAACCGTTATACCGAATTTTCCAGGAATATTGAAAGTAACCTGATCTCCCTGGCTGATAATACCAAAGCGAATACCGGGCAGCAGCGTGATGATCTTGAGAAATTTATCAATGAAACCCGTTCCGGCGTGATCGATTTTGAAACGAGTGTCCGCCATCGTCTCGATGCCGTTGATGAGAAACTTCAGCAGAAAGAGGATGCTTTCCGTGAGCTGATGAAAGTTTCCATGAAAAGAGAAACTGAAACAGCGAAGACCGCGGTTGAACAGATGAATGAGGCGATAACAGCGTTCGAAGAGCGGGTAAAAGAGAGGTACCAGGAAGTTGAAAACAAGCTTGGCGAATATGAAGGGGAAG
>JAGLYY010000301.1 GCA_023131935.1 Spirochaetales bacterium
CCTACAGTCTAAATAACCTGAATTGTTGATTTCCATTTGACATCCCTGTTTATCCGGGGTAACATTCACCTTAATAAGATAATCTTCGGAGGTTTTAATGGCCACAGTAGAACTTAAAAACATTAGCAAGGTCTTCGATGGTAATGTTCGCGCTGTAGATCAAGTGAACATCAACGTCGCCGACCAGGAATTTTTAGTCCTCGTAGGACCCTCAGGGTGTGGAAAAACCACTACCCTTAGAATGGTTGCGGGACTCGAGGACATCACAGAAGGGGAGCTGTACATCGACAAGAAACTGGTAAACGATGTTCCGCCGAAAGACCGGGATATCGCCATGGTTTTCCAGAACTATGCCCTCTACCCACACATGAGCGTGTACGACAACATGGCTTTCGGTCTCAAAATTCGGAAATATCCAAAAGCTGAAATCGAAACACGGGTAAAGGAAGCATCTCAGATCCTTGATATCGAAGAGCTCCTCGAGAGAAAGCCAAAACAGCTCTCCGGTGGGCAGCGCCAGCGTGTTGCTGTTGGAAGGGCGATCGTTCGTAAGCCGAAAGTATTTCTCTTCGACGAACCCCTCTCTAACCTTGACGCAAAACTCAGGGTACAGATGAGAGCTGAAATTTCAGCCCTTCACACGAGACTTTCAGCTACGATGATCTATGTTACCCACGATCAGGTAGAAGCTATGACCATGGCGGACAAAATTGTCGTCATGAAGGGGGGAATCATCCACCAAATAGGAGGTCCTCTCGATCTGTACAATAATCCTGCCAACCGCTTTGTTGCCGGATTCATCGGTTCACCGCCCATGAACTTCATGAACGCTAAAATTGTTGAAGAGGGTGGAAAGATCATTGCTGATGAAGGCAGCTTCAAGCTCGAAATCACCGGTAAGTACGAAGGCCTTTTAAAACCATATGTAGGTAAAAGTGTAGCCTTCGGAGTTCGCCCGGAGGATCTCCACATCTCCAAAAATGAAGAGGCGGGCAAGACAATTAAGACCTCCGTACAGGTTATTGAGCCCCTCGGCGCTGAAATCCATCTCTATGTAACCACAAAGGAACACCAGCTTATCGTGCGGATAGACCCGACCCACCTGTATAAGGTTGGGGATACGGTTCATTTCAAACCTGATCTGGACAAGATCAAGTGTTTCGACCTCGAAACCGAAAAGGTCATTACGTAAAGATTCATCTGAATGAGCTATACCGGTCAGGAAACTGACCGGTTTTTTCCCCCCTGCTCTTCCCCTGACAGTTGTGCAACCGCTTGCACAACTACAGGTTTTTTCGTAAACTACCTCCGTTAAAGCCACCTATGATTTTTCACGTCAGTGAAAATATCTCCTATAGCTTTGAAGTGGAGGATACAACCATGGTAAAGAATAACACCCCGAGTCTGGAATCTCTGCGAAGCAGACAGGGACAGGATTCCAAATCCCTGGAATGGGGATTTGCTGAACACCTTAAATTCACCATCGGTGTGGACCGATACACAGCAACAGAACATGACCGTTATATGGCCCTTGCGCTTTCAATGCGGGACAGACTAATAAATCAATGGATGAAAACCCAGCAGACCCACCATGATAAGGAGGTAAAACGGGTTTACTACCTTTCCCTCGAGTTTCTAATGGGACGTTCTCTGGGTAATAATATCATCAACATGGGACTTGAAGATGCAATCACCGATGCCCTGTCAGAACTTGGTTATTCCCTTGAGACGCTCCGGGAGCAGGAGGTAGACGCCGGGCTTGGCAACGGGGGCCTCGGGCGTCTCGCGGCCTGTTTCCTCGATTCCCTGGCCACCCTCGATCTGCCCACCTTTGGATATGGGTTGAGGTATGATTATGGAATTTTTCGGCAGGAGATTGAGGGGGGCTATCAGGTGGAACAACCGGATGAATGGTTACGAAGCGGAAATCCCTGGGAAATTGAGCGTCCCGAAATATGCTATCCAGTCCATTTTGGAGGCCGTGTCAAATTCATCAATAAAGAGGGGAAACCCATTGCCCATTGGGTGGATACTCAGACAGTCCTGGGAATTGCCTATGATACTCCGGTTGTCGGGTATGGCGGAAAAACGGTAAATACCTTGCGGCTCTGGAGCGCGAAAGCCGCTGAAGAGTTTGATTTCAATGAGTTCAACGAAGGGGATTACGTTGAAGCGGTCGCGGCAAAGGTTTCCGCCGAAAATCTTACAAAAGCCCTTTATCCTAATGATAAACTCTACCTCGGAAAGGAATTGCGGCTGAAACAGCAGTACCTCTTTGTCGCCTGTTCCCTCGCTGATATTATTCGCCGTTTTAAAAAAAGCGGAAATCCCTGGAAGGATTTCCCCGATATGGCTGCAATTCAGCTTAACGACACCCATCCATCCCTCGCGATCCCCGAGCTTATGAGGATACTCGTGGATGAAGAGGGGGTAATCTGGGATGATGCATGGGATATTGTTGTCCGCTCCATGGGTTATACAAACCACACCCTCATGCCTGAGGCATTGGAGAAGTGGCCCGTTACTATGCTGGAGAAGCTTCTCCCCCGTCATCTTCAGATTATTTATGAAATCAATCGCCGTTTCCTTCAGAAGATCGTGATTGCTTTTCCCGGTAATCGTTTAAAAATCAGAGATATGAGCCTTATTGAGGAGGGGAACCAGAAACAGGTCAGAATGGCCCACCTGTGCATCGTCGGATCTCATTCTACAAACGGGGTCGCGGCACTCCATACGGACCTTCTTCAAAGCAGGCTTGTCCCCGATTTCGCACAGATGTATCCCGACCGGTTTAACAATAAGACCAACGGAATTACCCAGCGGCGGTGGCTCCTTAAGGCAAATCCGGAGCTGGCCCAGCTTATTACCGATTCCATTGGGGATGAATGGATCTGTGATATGTCCAAACTGAAACAGTTAAGTCCCTACGCCGACGATGCCGCTTTCAGAAAAAAATTCCTCAAATCAAAGCGAAACGCGAAGGTACGATTTGCTGAGTACGCGAAAGCAACCTGGGGATGGGACCTGGACCCCGATTCCATCTTCGATGTCCAGGTAAAGAGGATTCATGAATATAAAAGACAACTTCTCAATGCCCTTCACATCATTGTGCTTTACAACAAAATCAAAAAGGGCAAGGTGAAGGATCTGTATCCCAGAACTTTTCTCTTCGCAGGAAAAGCGGCCCCCGGGTACTTCCTGGCGAAACTCATTATCAAGCTCATCAATAACATCTCCGAGGTGATAAATAATGACCCTGACATGAAGGGGATGCTTAAAGTTTACTTTATGCCCAATTACCGGGTCTCTCTGGCTGAGCGGATCTTTCCCGCGGCAGATGTATCTGAACAGATTTCCACCGCCGGTACCGAGGCTTCCGGAACAGGAAACATGAAGTTCATGTGCAACGGGGCCCTTACCCTTGGGACGCTGGATGGAGCGAATATCGAGATCCTCGAAGAAACGGGTGAAGACAATATGTTTATATTCGGCCTTACCGCGGACGAGGTATCCAGCCTTCGAAAGAATTACAACCCTGAAGTACTCATTCAGGAAAACGAAGATATACAGGAAGCTCTGGACCTGCTCTTTTCCGGCCACTTCAACATCCATGAACCGGGAATTTTTGATCCAATCCGGAAGATTCTCCTGGAAGAGGGAGACTATTACATGCATATCGCTGACCTCCCCTCCTACATCAAAGCCCAGGAGAAGGTAGAGAAGGCCTACCGGGACCAGAAGAGCTGGTCAAAGATGGCGATCCTCAACATCGCGAATAGCGGAAAGTTCTCCTCTGACAGAACAATCAGAGAATATGCTAGGGAGATCTGGAAGGTCACACCCTGCGAAGTAGAGTTTAGCAGAGACCCCACCAATACCATAGAGGAAGCCCGGGCGGAAAACCAGGGGAATAATATGTGAACAAGACTTCCAGGGACAACTGTGATACAGTTTATGATGGTAGCGATCATGAAATTAACTGCATACAGGAAATGGATCAGGTGGAACAGCCTGATTTCACCATCATCGTTAACTCTTGACGGTGAAAAGTCGATCATGATACTATGAACACCAGTATAAAAAGGGGGATTCCATGACAAAAGAGGTCTACACCACAACGACTAGTCAGAAAACGGCCTCTCCGCATAAGGTATATTGCGCCAACTGCAGTCACTGCAAACTCCTGCGTTCACCTCTCGGTAGTGGAAACCAGTATCAACTCCGAGTACGTTGCGATGCCGGTAAATGGCGGAAAAAGCTTGGAGATGAGAAAGTCTACAAGTACTTCACTATAGCCCGTCGAAGTATCGAATCCTGTGATGCCTATGAACCCATGGGGGATCCCAAAGAGTATATCAGGGAGCTGAAGAAGACCCTGCCTATTAAAGACGAAGTCTATAACGACCTTATTTAACCAGGAAGATCAATGAAAAAGCATATTCCCTTAGCACTACTATCATTGTTGTTCGTCCTTTTCCTCTGGTCCTGTGCAACAGGACCGAAAGTTATCAGCACAGACCTTTCCCCAAGTGAATATTTCCAGAAGGCCCAGGAAGCTGTTACGAAGAGGGGCGACTATAAAACAGCCCTCCGTTATTATGAAACCTTCATTGAGCGATATCCTGAAAACCTGCCGAAAATTGTTGAGGCAGAGTATGAAATCGCTTTCATTTATTATAGCCGAAAGGATTTTACCACTGCGGAACCCCTTTTTCAGAAAATTCTCAGGCGATACGAAGGGGAAAACGCGGAATTACTACCTGGGTGGCCCCGGATTTTGAGTGACCGGTTATTGAAAGAAATGAAAAAATCCGCAATAGAGGAAGAGGAGGCTACTGGGGCAGAATAATGGTATGAATCGTTATTCCCAGAGCTTCCGCGTCCCTTGCGACATCCTCCCCTGTAACACTTCCCCTTGGTCGCGGATGCGGCGGCGCGTCGCCCACGAGAATAAGCAGCCGGTTATCAGCCTCCCAGGGAAAACCGTGAATTCCCTCAAAGAGGGCTTCATAAACAGCTTCCGGGATGTCCCTGCCTCCCCACACCCTGATATTATCTAAAGACTTCTGAACATCCGCGAGGCTCAACCCGAAGGGGACAATCTTTGTTATATATTCCTCAAAATAGTCCTTATACAAGACCATACCAATCCGGGCAGCAGAAAACCGGCTGAGTTTATCCTCAAGCAGGGGGACAAGAGATTCCCGTAAGTGGGGAATATCGTTAGTCATACTGTCGGTAGTATCCAAAGCTAGAACAAAATCCACCGCCTCGCCTTCTACAGCGCCCAGGATCTCTCCTATCTGATTTAGCAGATCTTCCTCTCCCTTTGAAAGAAAAACTTCACCACGCCCATCTTCAGCGATCTCCCGGTATGCCACAAGGGTGTCCTCCATATAATTCTCCTCAGGAGGTCCGGCGAGGGGCTTCTGTGTAACCCTCAGGATAAAAGGATTATCGATAAAACCCCCATCATAATCGGCGTAAGGAAACCTGAAGGTCCGAATGCTCAAGTATGTGCCGTCGAGTACCTGAATCTCCCCCGAACGGGTCCAAGAGTACCCGTAAACAACAATATATGGGATGTAGATATGGAACGCTTCACCAAACCTGGAGTTTGGTTCCGGGGTGGAATCGATAAGTGAGTAAAGTTTCCTGGCGGGGTCGATAAATTCCCCATCAAGTTTCCGTAATTCATCTCCATTGACCGGATGATAAGAGGGATTTCGAAGGGAATAAGAGGTCCCCTTCCAGGCTGGATCAGCCGTCGATTCTGTCAGCAGTACCGATTCGAGACCAGGCTTGTTCCGAATGTAGAGGTGGTACCCTCCGTCGACCCCCTGTTCAATGTACAGATCATCAGGCCGGACCTCCAGATCATCACCAAAAGCATGAGAAAACAAAACCAGGAAGAGGCACAGAAGGCCGATCCTCTTCATGTTCTTTATTATCGGCTTGCTGAAAGCTTAGATCAAGAGAAGAGCATAGAAACACAATTAGGCTGTAGGCTATTAGACTGTAGGCTGTTAGGGGGTAGGAAGTCAGCCCATATATATCTTCTATAGCGAATTCCCTGGTTTCCCGATAGATCAGGAACACCACTTCGTCAGCCTATCCTACC
>JAGLYY010000302.1 GCA_023131935.1 Spirochaetales bacterium
CCGGCCAACCTTTCAGCCACACCTTACAGCGGGTATGTGGATCTGACATGGGACAGTGTATCTCCTTCAGAATATGTAAAACAGTATCGGATTTACGTCAGCCAGAACGATTTTATTAGTGTGGAAGGGATGATCCCGTCTCTTACAACCACTTCCACATCGGCCAATGTTGCAGGGCTGACAAACAATACAACCTATTATTTTGCCGTGACCGCGGTGAACAAATCAGACGGTGAGCAGAAATCTGTCAGCGCCGTATCAGCCACACCGGTTCCCGACATTCAAGGGCCGGAAATTACCGACGTAAAGATTAACGGTGTTTTGCTTACCCAGGGCCACACGCTCACAAAGCCCGCCACCTTTACCCTAAATGCCTCAGACCCTGCCGGTGTGAGCCGTGTTGAGTTTTCCATTGACGGGACACTGATCCGCACGGACTATAACCCGCAATATTCGTGCTACTGGGATATTGTCTCCGTGGCTGATGGAAGCTATACCCTAACCATCACTGCCTTTGACACATTAGGCAACAGCACTGTTCTGGAATATACGGTGAATGTAACCCTCGATCCTCCGGCAGCGCCATTGATCACACAACCGGGAAACGGTCTTGTAACCAATAAGCCTTTGATCGCTGTTTCAGGAAGCGCTGAAAAAAATACTGAAGTCATCCTTTATCATAACGGGGTTGAAACAGGGGATGTGACATCAGTGGACGGGCTTGGGAATTTCAGCTTTTCACTGACCCTTGCAGAGGGGGAAAACCAGATCCAGGCAGCGGCCAGAAACCGTGCCGGAACCGGCCCAATGAGTTCGACTGTCCTTGTCACCCTGGATACTACCATCCCGCCCTGCCCTACCAATGTGACTGCCCAGGCCAGGGCAGGAGGCGTGATCCGCCTCACGTGGCGCGCCCCGGCAGACACGGCAGTAAAAGGCTACCATCTCTATCGTGCGACCAACAGTTTTACTTCTATCAGTCAGGCGCAAAGGGTGAACACCAACCTTATCACAGCCACGGCATTTGACGATCTCCCGCAGGCAGACGGCGACTATTACTACCGTCTCACCACCATGAGCACGGCGGATAATGAAAGTGATCTTTCGCAGGAGGTTTCTGCCGCGTCTGACCGCACACCTCCGCACGCGGTCTCCATCGATTACACTCCAAACGGGAACTATGATCCCCAGAGCGGCACAATGGCGCCGGGCACTGTCAACGTTGTCCTGACCGTAAGCGAACCATTGCAATCCGAGCCATTTTTAAGTATTGTTCCTGAAGGCGGCGTTCCCATTTCCATTGTGCTGACAAAGGATACGGATGTTACATATTTGGGATTTTTTATCATTTCAGATACAACGCCAACAGGCACGGCATATGCAATATTCTCAAGTCGTGACGTTGTCGGCAATCGGGGAACAGAAATCGGTTCAGGTGGCAGCATTAAAATCGACACGAACGGACCTTCAGTAAGACGTCTTGATATTTCGCCTGTGGACCCGATAAAAAATGATGAACAAAATCCTGTATCCGTGACAGTAACAATCGGTCTTAATGAAACGGTCAAAACCGGAACTGCGCCTCAACTATCCTACCTGCTTTCAAAACAAGGACGTGAGGCGGTGACAATAAATTCTCTGGCAGCAATCAGCCCGCAGCCTGAAGAAGCCCAAGCCTGGCAGGGTATATTTGTGCTGCCCACTGATGCCGGTCTGACAGAACCTGAAACTTTAAAGTTTATTTACCAGGGAATCGACTATCTGGATAATGAGAGCAATAATATTTTATGCAATAATCTTTTCCAAGTTTACCAGGGAGAACTTCCTCCCCTTGATCCTCCGGACGGGTTTACAGCAGTCGCTCTTTCAGGCGGCAGGATCAGGTTGACATGGAACGAGGTTCAAGAAGCAATCGCATACCAGCTCTACAGGCAGGCGCCCGGCGAAAGCGAACTTACGGCTTATGTAAGAATCGACAGCGGGTTTGAATATATCGACCAGCCGTCTGTTGACGGGCTTTACATATACGCTGTAGCCAGTGTACGCTATGAAAACGAACAGGAATCAATCAGCTCAATGAGCGATACAGTGGCTGTTAATTCAGATTCTGTTGTGCCCGGTTCGCCAATTAATCTTTCTCTGGAACTGGTAGGCAACGGCATCAAGGCCGAGTGGGCGGCACCGCCCTACACTGAGGATATTACTTATTCCATCTACCGGGCCGACCTTTCTGAAATCACATCTGTAGAGGGTCTTACTCCTCTTGCCACAGGAATTGATCAGACAGAAGTTATCGATCCCAATCCCTCCCCTGATGAACACTGCTATGTGGTAACCGCTGTAGATGATGCAGGCAATGAGTCCGCCCCGTCCAATTCATTTTACCTTAATTTTGAATTGCTTCCTGTATCGAGTCTAAGCGTTGTGCAGAAAGATGATGATCCGCCGGCAGTTTCTTGGACCCATCCAAGCAGCGGTTCCATGGCTGGGTATGATATTTACCTTGGTCCCGAAGGCCAGACCGTTAAGCTCAACTTGTCCCTGTTATCCGAACTAACCTATACGGACACAGGTTATGCTCAGGATGAGCGCCGTTACACGGTCATTGCCGTAGATCAGAGCCAGGTGGAGAGTATCGGCCGCAGCATTATCATGCCTGTTTTAAGGGCAACACAGGCGCAAGGCAGCATGATAAAACGCGGCATTATGAACCGCCTTCAGTACACCGTGGAAAACTTTTCGGCAAGCACAGCGGAAAATATTCGCCTGAAAGTGAATGTAAATGGAAAGGATCATATTTCCGAATCCTTCAGCCTTCAGCCTCTAACCTCCGACCTCATATCGGTAGTTGTTGGCGGTTACGGCGATCTTGAGGATGTGGAAGATTTAACCACTTCCATCGAAATCACCCCCAATGCAGGCGAAAAGGTTGAGATTATTCGTACATCTCAAATCGAGGTGGGCGACGGCATGCTGGTTCTTCAGATATTAAATGAGGAATTTACAAGGGGAGGTTCCGGAAAAATTTGTTTTACACTGGAAAACACGGGGAAGGAAGAGATAGAAATCGTAACTGCAAAAAATTCAGGCAGTTCGGCTTCAGACCAGATCACATATTATCTTCTGGATGAAGACGGCAATGTGATTACCTCAAAGGCTTTCAAGCAGGGTCTCGGTGAAGGTGTAATAACCCTTTCAAATCAAAATACCGTTGCCCGCATCCCGGCCGGCGGAACATTTACGTCAGCGAGTATGGATATCGATGTTCCGGCAAATGCACCTGATAATGTAACAATACAGCTCGAAATTACAAAGATCTATTTTCACCATGGCCGGACAGACCAGGTTGAAATGAATGGTCTTACCGGCACACACCAGGTCACGCTTGTTGAAACCTCCTATTATGGTGAGGTCACTCAGATTACGCCGGAAAGCCCCACCGGAGATGAGGATATTGTCATAACAGGCCGTGCCCTGGAACGAACAACGGACACCCCCATGCCCGGTATCCCCCTTAACCTTGTGATTACACTTGACGGGTTCGAGCGCTCCTATGAGGTCATTACAGGAGACGACGGTATATTTTCTCATATATTTACACCGCTGGAAGGAGAAGGTGGTGTGTACATGGTAAGGGCCGTGCATCCTGATTTAACAGACCGTCCGGTTCATGCAACGTTTACCATCAATCGTGTGAGTGTCACCCCTTCTTCGATAAACTTGAGCATACCTAAAAATTACGAAAAAACCGTTAATATCGGGGTAAATACCGGTGACGGCACACAGGTAAGCAACCTTAGACTTGTTTATGAAGAACTCGACCAGCCCTATGGCGCATTTCCCCAGGGAGTTCACATTGACGTCGGTTCTCCCATAGAAACACTTGGTTCGAAAAGTCAGGCAAATCTTTCTTTCATTATATGGGCGGACAACACGGCGGATCCTATCGGAACGCTTATTCTTAAAGTCAAAAGCGATGAAACAATGCCTGGTTCCTGGGCTACGATTGTCATAAACACACATTTTTCACAGGCCCAGCCAGCGCTCTATTTTACGCCCAATCATCTTGAAACCGGCGTTGCCCATGATGAAACAGTATCAGAAACTATAGTTCTGGAAAACAAAGGTCTGGCGGAACTTAGCGATGTGCATGTAGCTATAGTGAACCAGGACGGAAGCAATGCTCCTTCATGGGTACATTTAAATTCATCTGAAGACCAGGGAAACATAGCGGTTGGAGACAACCGTGAGATCAGCACGTCGTTTTCTCCCACGGAATACGTAAGTGAAGGTATTTATCCATTCTATCTGCGCATTACAAGCGCCAACTATCCCACCACCGATATAAACCTTTATGTTTCTGTGACCCAGTCCGGTATAGGAAATGTTTTATTCAAAATATCCGATATCTATACAGGAAGTCTTGATGAAAACAACGAGATTGTCCAGGGGCTTTCAGGGGCAAAAATCAAGGTGCAAAATGAACAGGTATTAACCGAAGAATATAACCTGACTACCGACAGCTTCGGAGAAGCGTATTTTACGGATCTTCCTTCAGGAAGGTATAAATGCCGCATTACTGCAAACAACCACCAGGAATACATAGGCCGCTTATGGATAAAGCCGGGAATCACAATAAATGAAGAGGTGTTTTTGAATTACAACCTTGTTACAGTGGAGTGGGAAGTCAATGAAATCGTCATCAATGATAAATATGAAATAGTTTTAACCGCCGTCTATGAAACAGATGTTCCCGCACCCGTGGTTATCATAGAGCCCGCATCAGTCACTCTTCCTTCAATAAGTGCCGGGGATGTATTAAACGGAGAATTTACCCTTACCAACTACGGGTTGATCCGTGCGGATGCTATGGAATTTTCGTTGCCTGCTGATGATCAGAATTTCACATATGAACTGCTTGGCGGTGTGCCAACCAGCCTTGATGCAAAAGAGCGCATCACCATACCTTATCGAGTGACCTGTCTTCAGTCTCTTAACCAGGAAGGAGATGGCACAGGCGGCGGCTGTTACAGCTATGTAAAATGCATGACAGTAGATTACGGATTTTATTGCATCAACGGTCAATGGGCGAGTTCCTCCATCCGTCATTGCTGGTCATACATGTACGGCGAGTGCGGCGGTTCGGGAGGTTCCGGCGGTGGAGGAACCTGGTATATCGGCGGCAGCGGAGGTGGCGGCAGCTCATCTTCACCTGCGCCGGCTCCCAAAACAATTGAAGGGGTCATATGTTTTCCTGATCCTGTGAGAAAGGAATGCTGTTTTGATAAATGTCGAGGCATTCATAAAGAAACATTTCAAAATACAAGTCAAGAGGTAAAATCTTCAGTCAATACGGTACTCAGGGAATATAACCTTGATAATACGGATATATCCATAAAAGCGCCTGGCGGCACAATTTCTATCCAGAGATGGTTTTATGACAACAAATGGCATCATGAGCATACCCGCAACAACCTGAAGTTTGAATGGGATTCTCTGGGGACTCACATCGAGTTGATTGACAAAGGCGGAGTCATTTACAAGGCATCATCCATAGATACCGATATATACACCCATGATATCTATCGGATTACCAGGGAAGATACAGGATACCGGTGGGAAGACAAGCATGGCAAATGGAAGGAGTATGATGAAAACGGACATATGATCTCCTATGGGAATCGCAGCGGAGTTGTAGGCAAGCTTATCTATGAGACGGGAGATAGTGGTAAACTCATCGGGATTACAGACAGGAATGACAACCAGGTTATCTGGTATGAGTATGATGGGGATCAGCTTTCTGCTGTTTATGACAGTGACAACCGCCGGGTAGAATATACTTACACGGATAATCTGCTGACTACGGTTACGGACGTCTTAGGAAACGAGACTACATACGAATACGATAGCAAAGGCAGGATGACCAGGACAGTTGACGCAGGAGGACGACCTGCCATCATCTCCTATGATGAATATGACAGTGTTGTCTCGGTTGTAGACAGCCTTGGAAAAGGCCACTTCTTCGAATTTGACTATGATGAAGCAAAGAAAGAGTCCTATGCCCAGGTAAAGACTTCATCCGGCATGATAAAGGAGATCTGGTACGACCGTGACGGAGAAACCCAACAGGTAAATGTAAACGGCAGGACTGTTCAGAGTATATTAAAAGATGGCCGCAACCTGATTATTACAGATGAAAAAGGGAATGTAACACGCAAGGAATTTGACGAGTGGGATAACCTGACAAAGGTAATCTATACGGATGGATCTGAGGTTGCCTATGAGTATGAGCACACCTTTAACAGGAAAATAAAGGAAACCGATGAAAACGGCAACGTAACAGAGTATGAATATGACGATGCCGGCAATATGACCAAAAAGATCGAGGCGTCAGGCAGTACAGATGAAAGGATAACGGAATACACTTATGACGGGGACGGCAACCTTCTGACTACAAAACGGCTCGGAGATGCGAGCACACCTGAAGCGACAACCGTCATGGAATATGATGCCGCCGGCAACATGACATCGGTAACTGATCCTGAAAGTAATGTCACCAGGTTTACTTCCCATGACATTATGGGTAATGTTCTCACCAAAGAGGATGCAAGGGGCAAAGTGTGGACTTATGAATATGATGTTAGGGGGAAGCTCACTAAGATAACCGATCCTCTGAACAATATCACACAGATATTCTATGATGAAGTAGGAAATAAGATAAGGGAGGTGGATGCAGAAGGTAAGGAAAAGCTCTTTGAGTACGACAGTTATGACAATCTGATTAAAATTATAGATGCTTCAGGCAATGAAACCCTGTTTGAGTATAACACGGATGGAAAAATGACCAAACAGACCGATGCTGAAGGAAAGATTGTTCTGTATGAGTATGATAACGAGGGACGTCTGGTAAAAACAATTGACGGCAATGGCAACGAGATATCAATGGAATATGATGATGAGATCGGCTCAGGATGTCCATCCTGCTCAGGCGGCACAACTTCCCAGCCGTCGAGGGTGATCTATCCGACCTTTGCAAAGGAATTTGTTTATGACAGCCGAGGCAGGAAGACCATAGAAAAGGACATCTTAAGTGAAACTGATACATACGAGACTCTGTTTGGATATGATTTATCCGGCAATCTGGTCTCAAAGACGGATAAAGAAGGAAAGAATACTTACTACCAGTATGATGGTTTAAAACGTCTAACCAAAGTCACTGATCCATTGGTCAGCGAGACAGACTACACATACGATGATCGAGACAACCTGATATCGCTAACCGATGCAAATGGTAACGCAACCGGTTTTGAGTATGACAGAAACAACCGGCTTGTCAAAGAGATCCGCCCCATGGGTGAAGAGACCGCGTATCAGTATGATCAGGCCGGAAATCTTACGCAAAAAATCGATGCAAAGAACCAGAAAACGGAATACAGCTATGATGATGCCGGAAGATTGGTGGAAATTAAATATTTTAATCCTGGTGATCATGTGAATCCTGTCAAAACAGTAGTTTTTACTTATGACAAGATCGGAAACCTTTTAACCTATGATGACGGTATAACATCTGCCACATATTCTTATGATAATGCATACAGGAAGGTCTCTGAAACGGTGAATTACGGGTCTTTCATAAAAACAAATGACTACACGTACTACGCCAACGGGATGAAGAAGATCTTCACCGGCCCGGACGGCATTACTTACGGCTACCTGTATGATAATGCGAACCAGCTCACCGGAGTACAAATACCGAACAGCGGTTTTATCACTATCGGCGAATACACCTGGAACCGACCCAAGTCCATGATACTACCCGGAGGATCAACAAAGCAGTTTGAATACGACCCGCTAATGAGGGTTAAATCTATCACAGCAAAAGACCCTGGGCAGAATGTTTTGTTGAATTATCAGTATACTTTTGATAAGATGAATAATATTACGTCAAAGACTACCGAGCATGGTGAGTATGACTATGGTTACGATGATCTGTATCGCCTGGCTGATGTTGACAATCCTGATTATGACGACGAAGCGTTTACATATGATGGTGTGGGTAACCGGCTGACATCTGAAGGAATTGCAGGGAATTGGTCCTACAACACTAATAACGAACTTAGCGGTTACGATGACGTATCTTACGTTTACGACGATAACGGCAATATGATAGAAAAGACCGTTGCCGGGGTGGTAACAAAGTTCTTTTACAATACAGAAGACAGGCTAAGCGAAGTCAGGGACGGAAACGATGCCTTGATCGCTTCGTATTATTACGACCCGTTTGGCCGGAGGTTGTGGAAAGAGGTTGGTGGTGTACGAACACACTTCCATTATGCGGATGAAGGGTTGATCGGAGAATACGACTCAACCGGTACCGAGATCAAAACCTACGGTTACAAGCCAGGCTCAACATGGACAACTGATCCGTTGTTTATGAAGGTGGGGGATAATTACTACTTCTACCACGCAGATCATCTCGGTACTCCGCAGAAGATGACGGCTGTTAATGGGGCGGTTGTTTGGGCAGCGAAATACTCCTCGTTTGGTAAAGCTAATATAGAGGTTGAAACTGTTGAGAATAATTTGAGGTTTCCGGGCCAGTACTTCGACCAGGAGACGGGGCTGCTTTACAATTTCAACAGATATTATGATCCGAAGACCGGAAGGTATTTAAGAGAAGACCCAATTGGAACTCGCGGAGGAGTAAACCTATTTTCTTATGTGCTAAACAACCCTTTGAATAGAATTGATTCTACTGGCTTGTGCGCAATAGCTTGTTGCGAGAATTGTGTAACAAAATATGTAGACAAAAATAAGCCAACTGGGAAAAAGGATACAGAAGAACAAAAGTATTGGGATGTAAGAATTGGGGTAAAAATAAGGCACCTTGCAACAATCATAGCTAGAATAAGAGTGCCAATACCGCCTATTAAAGAAACGCTTGTTATTGCTCAAATTCATTATTTAGAGGAGTGGGCAGAATTTAAATGTTTAGAAGAGGTCTGCTTGGATACTTTGGCAGTATTGGAAATCGGCTGCCAGATGAAGCCCGGAACTGAATATTGGGTAACCTTAAGTTCAGATGACATAACTAAAACATATATCTACTGATCTGTGATCTCAGATAATCTAGAGTAGATATTGACTAATCATTTCATGATAAACGATTTATTATGCGTATACTAAAATCATTAATATGGCGTAATCTATCAGAGAGTACGTTTTTTAGAGTAACTTTCCTTTTCTTTTTTTGCATATGCTTTTTGGGATGTGAAGCTGATTCTAATAGTCCCACACTCAAAAATAGTTCAGTTGATAAAGAGGCTAAATCTTCAGTATTGGCCAAACCTAAAAAACCGCCATTTAATCACTCTATTTCCATACATTCTAAGTCACATCAAGAAAAGTTTAAATGGGTTCTAGAACAAGCCAATATTCCTTATAAAAGCATAGATTATAAAGGAAGAGAATGGATCACCTGGCCAGAGGAGTACTCTAAAATAGTTGATAAATTGAGGAAGCGTGCATATGAAAAGAGCGATTTAGGGAGAGCACAAATTGCACTAGACACGGAAAATTATGAACAAGGAATAAAACTGCTTTTGGCAGAGGCCGATAAAGGTAACCCTAAAGCCCAAGTGGACCTAGCATTTGAATATAGCACGGGGAAATATGTTGAAAAGGATTATGGAAAGGCATATGCATTATATTTAAAGGCTGCAAAATCAGGATGCTCTGAGGCTTATGCAAATCTGGGGCTTATGCATGAACAAGGTAGAGGAGTCTCTAAAAACTGTGAACAAGCAGTGTTTTGGTTTAAGAAAGGTGCGCAAGTTGGTGAACCCTATGCGATGTGGAAGCTTGGAAAATATTTTCAGCAAGGAAAGTGCGGTCTGTCAAAGGACGAAGATAAAGCAAACTATTGGTTCAAAAAGGTCAAATCGATGGGCTATAATTTTCCCTAATGAATTATAACCTTGTAGTGTGCAAAAACTCATCCGTCGTTAAGCGACCGAAATTCAGATGATTACACTGAATGTGCAAAGGGGGGGTTGAATTTAGGCGTTTCTTTTTTCATTTGTCTGTGGCAATGAAGTCTGCCACGTCAAGCCTTGTCTATGTCAATCGATGCGATGGGCGGCGTTGTTGAGCGTTCATACGACGACCGTGGAAACCTGATTTCACTTAAATCGTTAAGGACTAAATAGGTGATGACATAGCGTTCTTCTGATGATAAATGTGAATAGGACATGATGGGCTCCTTCTGATTTGTGGGTTGGT
>JAGLYY010000303.1 GCA_023131935.1 Spirochaetales bacterium
TTTCTTCACTTAAACGCCCTATATAACCAACTAAATTCTCTCTTTCATCAAATTTCTTTTGTATTTTAAACTTATCAAAATCTAAAAAATGCTCGTGAGCTATTGAGATGTTATGGCGGTATTTCTCAAGACGCCATTTGACAACGAGATTTTTCGAGTATATGACTATATGGTCTGCGAGCCTATAACTGATCTTCTCCTCAATTTTTGGAATCAAAAGTAGGTAATCCTTTCTGAACTTTGCTACTTCAGAATAAGAAGCTCCCGTAGCTATGATGATTTTCCTTCTTAGAAGCTTCAAAATCAAAATTGGCAATATTAGTGATTGGGCAAGGAAAAATATATATACTTCAGCTTTTTTCTCCTTTGCTATCGCGTAGGAAATGGTCAACTGTGTCAGCAGGTCCCTTGCGATTCTGCTTAATATACCAAGTTTTCTATTTTCATTCCCAGGCATTAGCTGCTTTATGAGAATCCTTTCACTGAAAGGTTTTCCTTCAGATAAAGGCACTCTTGCTGTAGTAACAAGAATCTTTCCTGGAAATGCACCATGTAATATCTTAATAAAATTCAGCAAAAAATTAGACGAATCTAAATTTAAACCCGAAGTTACTACCACTAAGTTCTGATTATTTACACATGCTTTGCTTGTGGGGGAATACCCTAAGCTCCACCATTTTGATTTTTTACTCAATATTTATGACCTATTTGTACCAATTTTCTCAGCTATTAGGACTAGATAAGGGCAAAGATACCTCGGTAGCGGCATAAAAAAAGTAGCATATCCAATAACTTGATTTACTAGATGCATCAAGTACAATATTGGTTTCGCCTTAATATCAACCGGAACAAGCATGAGGTCAATAGGCCCAAAATAATCCAAGAATAGCACCTTAAGTTCTTGGTTTAACATGAGTTCTTTTAGCTTTTCTTTATCCATAATGCTTAAGTTATGTGTTTCTAATATCTCCTTATCTTTCCTAAGAATCATACTCAAAATAAGGTATAAGCTATTTCTAAAATTCGGCACTGTTATTATTAACTTACCTCCTTTCTTAAGGAGGTTAATATGGACATTGATTATGCCCTTTGGATTTTCAAAGTGCTCAATTAAACCCATGGAGTATACGACATTGAAGGATTCACTCTTAAAAGAGGTTTTAAAAGCATCCTCACAAAGTATTGTTCCCGGTATGCCTGCTATCTTTAAATTCTCATTGGCTATTTCTATGCCACTTTCAGAGTAGTCAATGCCGTATATTTCGTAGCCGAATTCCCTCGCGAAGTAAATCAAATGTTTTGCCTTGGCACAGCCAATCTCTAGGATTTTCTTATCACCTTTCACTAGAAATCTCTTGAATAGTTTGTCTAACTTCTTGTTGATAGCTATGTATCTTTCAAGCCCTATGTACCCCTCTAAAGCGCCCTTCCTCCATGTCCTCTCCCAGAGCTCCTTACCAACTCTATCACCTGACCTCAAAGATCGCCCTTCAGGTTGATGTAACTTCTCAATTATCATGTTCTACCCATCCACTCATCCTATAATAACTCCTCATAGATATTAATATATTCCATCGCATTCTTTGGGTTAAT
>JAGLYY010000304.1 GCA_023131935.1 Spirochaetales bacterium
CCGGTGGATGAGTGCTGATCCGGCGATGGAGAGTTATATTCCCAATCCTGGAGGCGATCCTTTAAAACTTCCTGGAGAAGGTGGGGTCTTTAATCCGGTTAACCTGAATCTGTATCATTATGCTGGGAATAATCCGGTTAAGTATATAGACCCGACAGGGATGGTTATACAAAGGACCATGGCGCTAGATAGGATGACTAACTATCGCTCAAATGTGATGTTAGGGAATTCTAGTACTGAACAGTTTAGGAGATACGGTTGTTATCCAACAGCACTTTCGAACGTTCTCGGCACATTAATTGGGAATCGGATATATCGAAGGAATATACCTAATTCTTATGGTTATGGAAGTTTAGGTCTGAATGCTTATAGTAGCTTATTTGCAAGTGGAACTGGAAATATGCCTAGATCTTCTATGGACAAAATATTTGGGAAGGGTAATTGGGATTACTGGACACGAGATGTTCAGGGAAGCGAAGGCTTGTTGCAGAAGCTAAGAGAGTATGAGGAGTCAGGAAAGAAGTATTTAATCGTAGGAATATTTGATCTGACTGATGTAGCTGAAGATGTAGATAACCATATGGTCGGTATAAATGGATTACCTGGGGAAGATGGGGTATTCTCTATAGAGGATATAGTTCCATCAAGCCAAGGTGATAGAAATCGGTTGGCAGATGAAAATCAACGACAAGCATATAATGTTGATAATCTGAAAGAATTCAGAGTAATTGAGGTAAAGTGATGAAAGCATTGATCATTATATTTTTATTGATATTTCCCTTGTTTTCATGTGATAAAAACAGTAATACTCAGGAAATAATTAGCAAGAATAGTGATAATGGAATATCAATTATCAATGAAAAAATCTCAAGTTCGCCTCTTGAAGAATGCGAACGGATTGAGCTCGTTGATATATACTCTGGAAATCCAGATTTTAACCTCATTGAAATATATAGGATAGGGGAGAAAAAGGAACTTATTCATACCATTTATACAAAAACTAATTTCTATTATATACACAAGCATTCTGGAGATATTTATTTCACAATAAATGATGATGACCTGTTCAATGGCTTAAATGATCTATGGATAATTAACGAGAAAAGTGGATTTATAAAAAACATGAATATTAAAATAGGAAACGATTTCAGTTTTTCGTTTGATGGGAAATACTTATGCTATGTATACAATGACTATGGAAGATCCTTTGGAGACGATCCATTGGATTGGGCTTTTATACCAGTTGTAAAACTTTTAGATTTAAATACAGGTAGAGAAATAAAATATGATTTTGCTGAGTCATTTTTAGAAAAACAATGGAGTGCTGCTGTTGATATTAAACCGTTATCTGATAGATTTAGTTTAAAGTTTTCTATGGATGGAGGTATTCTAGGTCAAGGGTATATTCTGCTAACTGATAAAAAATTCTATCAGACTAAATAAACAATGTATTCACTGAAAACTAAAGTGAGAGGCCGTTGAATGTTTTCCGTTAAAGGATTTGATAGACTGCCTTTAGATATTACGTACAAAATTCATGAGATCGATCTTGAATCTATAAATATCCCCGGAGTCGGCAGAATAGTAAAGTCCCCCGCACCGATAGCTGTCAGGTTCAACGGCATTTCTGCCGGTGGAAAACAACAGATATAGAGAGCAGCGCAAGGTGGTAATGCCGACTTCAGTCTTACCCAAACATTAATCCCTCTGAAGCGAGGCGAAGCCTCATGTTCACGGATAAATACCATCGTGTCCCATCCGCGTGACCCCATACTTTTACTATATTTTTCCGTTGTTTAAAATAACTTTCTTCATCCATTATTTCAGTAGAAGACCGTAAAAGAAGAAACAAAAATCTACACCGGAATGGGAATGGTGTACTTTAATGCCCATGCCGTTTCAAAATATATTAGCGTCATGGATTTGCAGGGGATAATGAAATAAACCTATTAGTCTTTGAAAATATAGGGAAGGGAGCTTGTAACTGCCTCCGGTAGACTCTGATAGTCAAAACGCTTCCATGGTGGTTTTATATTTTTCTGTTGTTTTGCGGGTGGTTCCAGTCTGAAATGCCTGATAATTGAATAATTATTCCTGCATTTAACGGATATATAATTTTCTTCACTTTTAATTGACAAATACATAAATCAATACTACTCTATGGCTGTCAATCCAACAGGTACCACACATTTGCATTAATGGGGGAACATTATGAGCAGGAAAATAAATTTTTACGCGGGCCCATCTACTCTGCCGGTAGATGTCCTCGCGGAACTGAAAAAGAATATTGACGAATACCAGGGGATGGGGCTATCTCTTATCGAGACAAGCCACCGGAGCAAGGAATATGACGCGGTACATAACGAAGCAATTTCTCTTTTCCGCGAGCTCCTGAATATTCCGGAGGATTATCATGTGCTTTTCCTCGGTGGCGGTGCAACCCTCCAATTCTCCATGATCCCGATGAACTTTCTTCCCGCTGGGAGAAGCTGCGATTTTACCCTGACCGGGACATGGGCAAGTAAAGCCTATGCCGATACGAAAAAAGTAGGGAAGGTCGAAGTTCTGTTCGATGGCAAAGATTCCGGTTATACAACCCTTCCTGAAAGTCTTGAGGTTCATAAAGATGCCGCTTATCTTCACATAACCAGTAATGAGACCATTGGCGGGCTTCAGTGGCAAAAATGGCCTGAAGCCGGAAATGTTCCTATTATCGCTGATATGTCTTCGGACATCCTCAGCAGACCTCTTCCTGTAGAAAAGTTTGCTATGATATACGCTGGGGCACAGAAAAATCTTGGCCCTGCGGGCGTCACCATAGCGATCATCAGAAAAGATCTGCTCGAACGTTGCCCCGATTCTTTAACTGCTTATTTAAACTACCGGACCCATGCGGATAAGAATTCACTTTACAATACTCCGCCGGTATTCTCCATTTACGCCATGATGCATGTTCTCAGGTGGGTAAAGAAACAGGGTGGTGCCGAAGCCATGGACAGGCTCTCCCGGGAAAAGGCCGCAATCATCTATAACATCATCGATGAAAGCAATGGATTTTACACCTGTCCGGTAGAGGAAAAATCAAGGTCACGAATGAATATAGTATTCCGGCTGAAAAATGAGGATATGGAAAAAACCTTTATCGCTGAAGCCGGAAAAAGAGATATGCTTGGCCTGAAGGGGCACCGGGTCGTCGGTGGGTGCCGGGCTTCCATATATAACTCAATGCCCAAAGAGGGAGTACAGCAGTTAGCGGATTTTATGAAGGAGTTCGCCAGGGATCGGACATGAAGATAGATGATCTGAATTTCAGTATTATTAAACATCTTCGTGACGGAAGAAAATCCTACAGCAGGATCGCTGATGCCCTTTCTATTACCGAAAATACCGTACGCACCCGGGTCAACAAACTGATTGAGGATGGCATCCTGGATATTACCGGGCTTGTTGACCCTGACGCCATCCCGGGGCATCGGATGATTGTCATCGGAGTGAAATTGCAGACCGTGGAGCTGCTGAAGAAAGGGCAGGAGTTCAGCAATCTGAGGGGAGTGGTCTCGGTCAGCGTTGTTACCGGGAGGTACGACCTGTTGGTCCACGTCCTCTTGAAAGAAGATTTCGGGCTGCTTGAGTTTTATACCGAAGAAATTGCCAAGATTGATCAGGTGCAGGAGGTTGAAACCTTCGTAGTGTATAAGGGATACAATCTTAAGGTGCCCTACATCTTGTAACTTGATTTATTTTATGCTAACGATTTACATTTTATACAAATAAGAGACAAGGAGAATGGAAATGAATTTACCCGAGAATCTGAAGTACAGTAAAGATCATGAGTGGGTTAAAGTAGAGAACAATATCGCCTATATCGGGATAACCGATTATGCTCAGAATTCCCTTGGAGACATCGTATATGTAGAACTTCCTGAAGAGGAGGATGAAATTTCAAAGGGCGATGAGGTATTGAATATTGAGTCAGTAAAAGCCGCTGCTCCTATATATACCCCTCTTTCCGGGAAAATTGTAAAGGTTAATGAGGATCTTGATGATGAACCGGAACTTCTTAATAAGGATGCTTTCGGTAATTTTATTTTTGCCCTCGAGATTAGCGATGCCGGGGAACTTGAAGAACTCTTGAGCGCCTCAGATTATGATAAGTTTCTGGAAGAGGAATAGGAATAAAAAAAGGAGCCGCTATGTTTCCCTATCTGCCGCATACGGAGGAAGATATTTCCTCTATGCTCGATGCGACCGGTGTTTCATCGATAGATGATCTTTTCAAAGAGATCCCTCCGGAAATAAGGTTAAAAGATTCCCTCAATATGCCTGAGGGATTGTCTGAGCATGAGGTTCTGACCCATCTCAAGGCACTGGCAGACAAGAATAAGAGGAGAATTTCTTTCCTCGGCTGTGGTAGTTACGATCACATTATCCCCTCAACTGTTTCCAGCCTCATGTCAAGGTCGGAATTTCTTACATCCTATACCCCCTACCAGGCTGAAATTTCCCAGGGGATCCTTCAGGGAATTTTCGAATTCCAGACCTTGATCTGCCAGCTTACCGGTCTTGATGTTTCAAATGCATCTCTTTATGACGGACATACGGCCGCTGTTGAAGCCTGTGCCATCGCTGTGAACAGCACCAGGAAGGCTGATACAATCCTCTACAGCAAGACCATCCACCCTTTTACCAAAGGGGTACTCAAAACCTACTTTCGGGATTTAGGCATTGCCCTGAAGGAGATTGAGGAAGAGAATGGTGTTACCTCAATTAATAAACTGAAGGAGCAGATTAAACCCGGAGTGGCAGCTGTTCTTCTTCAGACTCCGAACTTCTACGGTTTTCTGGAAGATTACGAAGGGATAGCAGAGAAGATCCATGAGGTAAAAGGGAAACTCATCATTTCCTCCAACCCCATGTCCCTCGCGGTTGTGAAGAGCCAGAAAGAGTGGGGGGCGGATATTGCAATCGGTGATGCACAGGTATTCGGATTGCCCTCCTATTTCGGCGGCCCTTCGGTTGGATACATCGCGGCTGCAGATAAATTCATGCGGAAGATGCCCGGCCGGATTGCCGGTCAGACCATTGACGCTGATGGCAAGAGGGCATTTGTTCTTACCCTTCAGGCCCGGGAGCAGCATATCAAACGGGAAAGGGCTACCTCCAATATCTGTTCCAACCAAGCCCTCGCCGCCTTGGGTACGACGATTTATCTCGCTACTATTGGTAAAGAGGGGTTTCGGCAGGTTGGCAATCTGAATCTCCGGAAGGCCCACTACTTTTTCGACAAACTTACCGGTGAGGTTGGCCTCACACCCATTTCAAGGGCCCCTTTCTTCAATGAGTTCTCCCTGAAGGTTCCTGGTAATCTCCCTGAGGTTATGAAGAAGATGGAGGAGCGGGGATTCTTCCCGGGGGTTAATATCTCTGCCATGCTTCCCGGTATGGAGGAGGGGGTGCTGACCATTGCGGTTACTGAAAAACGGACCCGTGAAGAGCTTGATGGATATGCTACAGAGATGAAGAGGATATTGTCATGAATGAAGGACTGATCTTTGAACGATCCCGAAAAGGGAGGGTTGGATTCCTCTTTCCCGCTCTCGACGTACCTGAAAAAAAGATAGCGGAGATTCTGCCCGATTCTTACAGACGGCAGGAAATACCTCCTCTTCCAGAGGTTTCTGAAGTCGATGTGGTCCGCCACTATACCCTGCTTTCCAGGAAAAACTATGGGGTCGATCTCGGTTTTTACCCATTAGGTTCCTGCACGATGAAGTACAACCCGAAGATGAATGAAGCTGCAGCCGCCTTACCTGGTTTTGCGGATGTCCATCCGCTTCAGCCGGAATCAACGGTACAGGGTACTCTGGAGATGTTATATAAAGCAACGGAGCTGCTTTGTGAGTTAACCGGTATGGACTGGGGAACCCTGCAGCCCTTCGCGGGAGCCCACGGCGAGTTTACCGGGATGAAACTCTTCAAAGCATACTTCGATTCCCGGGGAGAGGAGAAACGAACAAAACTGCTTGTACCCGATTCTGCCCATGGAACGAATCCCGCTTCTGCCCACATTGCCGGATTTGACGTTGTCGAACTGAAATCCTCTGAGGATGGATTGGTATCCCTAGAGGAACTCGACAAATATCTGGATGATAGTCTCGCGGGTATTATGCTCACAAACCCCAATACCCTTGGCCTCTTTGAAAAAGACATCATGGAGATCGCCGCGCGCGTCCATAAGGCCGGGGGATTATTGTACTACGATGGCGCAAATATGAACGCCATTATGGGTATAATCAGACCCGGAGATATGGGGTTTGATGTCGTCCATCTGAATCCACATAAAACACTTTCTACTCCCCATGGCGGCGGAGGGCCTGGCAGTGGTACCGTTTTCGTAAAAGAACGGTTAAGAGATTTTCTGCCGAACCCGGATATCGTGAAAGAGGGGGATAATTACCGCCTACGGAACTCCGCGAAATCTTCCATTGGACGAATTTCCGGTTTCTATGGGAATATCGCTGTGATACTGCGCGCGTACAGCTACCTCCTCTTTATGGGAAGTGATGGGTTGAAAGCCGCTTCAGAAAGGGCTGTCCTGAACGCAAATTATCTGAAGGAAAAACTCAAGAAAACCTATAATCTGCCAATCGACATGGTGTGCATGCATGAGTTTGTCTTGTCGGCCAAACCTGAAAAAGATAAACATGGGTTTTCTGCCCTGGATATCGCGAAGGGACTACTCGATTACGGAATCCATCCTCCTACTATCTACTTCCCTCTCATTGTGCCGGAAGCTATGATGATTGAACCGACCGAGACCGAGAACCTCGATACACTCAATGAATTTATTGAAGCAATGGAAGAGATTCATGAACAGGGCCGAACCAACCCTGAGATTCTAAAGAAAGCTCCTCTTTCTACAGCGGTTCGCAGGGTGGATGAATTTCGTGCCGCCAAAGAGCCGATCTTAAGGTGGTTTCCTGAGACAAAGACAGATTAAAACCTTATATTATAAATAACGCGGGGTTTTAGGCCAAAGTTGACAAAGCCCCGCAAGTATTTTACTGTTACATGCTTTTGAAAATTGTGATCAGGGGGGGGTGACCGTGGCTAATCTCACTACAACCTATATGGGTCTTGAACTGCGCAATCCTGTGATTGTTGCAAGCTCTCATTTGACTTCTACTCTGGAACAGGTGATCGCCTGTGAAAAAGCGGGGGCTGGAGCGGTAGTACTGAAATCGCTCTTCGAAGAGCAGATCCATGCGGATTCGCAGTCCATGATTGGGGATATGAATGCCTCCGTCCATACCGATGCCCTGGATTACTTCAGGGGGGAGAGTGAATACTATTATCTTGATGAATATCTCAAACTGGTTCAGGAAGCAAAGAAAAAAGTTTCGATTCCGATAATCGCCAGTTTGAATTGTGTATCAGCGGGCCAGTGGCTGGAGTACGCAAACAGGTTCGAGACTGTTGGTGCCGACGCGCTGGAGCTCAATGTTTTTATTATGCCTGCAAACGTCGATCAGGATGGCAGAGCGATAGAGAAGATTTACCTGGATATCGTAAAGGCGAT
>JAGLYY010000305.1 GCA_023131935.1 Spirochaetales bacterium
GGCCTTGCAAATATGCTAAGAGAATTAACCTACGAAGGGGTTAATGGTCTTGTTCTGTTCAACAGATTTTACCGTCCCGATGTAGATATCGAAAAACTCGAAATAAAAGCTGCCTCTGTACTCAGTACCCCATCTGAACTGCATCTATCTCTTCAATGGATAGCCCTGCTTTCCGGAGAACTGAAGGTGGACTTCTCCGCTGCTACAGGTATCCATGATGGAGCAGGAATGGTAAAACAGCTTCTCGTTGGGGCCTCCACCGTGCAGGTCTGCTCCGCTTTCATGAAAAATGGGGTGGAGCACATTCAATCGATGTTGAAAGAGCTGGAAGACTGGATGGACCGTCATGGGTATAAATCTATTGAAGACTTTCAGGGCAAACTCTGTCAGGAAAACATTGAACAGCCGGAGGTCTATGAGCGGAACCAGTACATTAAAGCCCTCGTTGGAATAGGCTGAGATTGTTTATGGAGGAGAACTTCGACGATATCCGTCCCTATTCAAACAAAGAATTCCCTGAAGTGATGAAACGGCTGGCATCAAATAAGCTGGTCGGCAAGTCTGCCCGTATTTTTATCATTCCCCATTGTGTTAAACCCTTCTGTACACTTTTTGAATGGATTATGGGAATCCTGGCACGTCGATATCTGATGAGACTGAAATCGATCGAAGAGTTTCAGAAACGGATTATTATTGATTTATTGTTACGTAATATTATCCGGTATACCATAAGTGAGTTGACAAGTTCCGGTTTGGAGGACCTCGATCCTGAAGGTTCTTATCTGTTTATCAGCAATCACCGTGATATTGTACTGGATTCCGCACTGATAAATTATTTCATCATAAAATATGGTCATTCAACCTGCCAGATCGCTTTTGGTGAGAACTTGCTGGCAAATGAACTTGTTTCCGATTTAATACGGATAAACAAGTCTTTTATTGTTCGTCGGAATCTGAGTCCCCGTGAACAGTTAAAGGCTTCAGTTCACCTTTCACGTTACATCTATCAAACCCTGATTATTAACAATGAATCAATGTGGATAGCTCAACGGGCTGGAAGGGCGAAAGACGGGGACGATATAACAAATCCGGCGATTCTGAAGATGATATATCTTTCTCAGCGGAAGAGTGGAAAAACCTTCGCCGAATATATGAAGGAACTAAAGATAGTTCCTGTGGCAGTCAGTTATGAACGGGACCCGCTGGATAGAATGAAGGCATGGGAACTATACCGGACCGAAAAAAAGGGAGTATATAAAAAAGGCAAGATGGAAGACCTTTTACATATGTACGCGGGGCTTAAAAGAAGGAAGGGTAGAGTACATCTCGCCTTTGATAAACCTCTCGACGCCGATTTTGCCAACGATAAAGAATCAGCACGTGCAATCGATGAATCAATCCATCGAAATTTCCGGCTGTGGCCGAATAACTATATTGCCTATGACAAAATACATAATTCAGTGAAATATATAGATAAGTATACCCATGAAGAAAAAAAGAAATTTCTCCACAGATTCAGGGTTCTCCCATCGGGCGTGCGGTCCTTTGCCCTCGCTGCTTACGCGAAGGCTGTAGAAAACTATGAACTTCTCCCTTCCTGAAGCAGTTATTATCGTAAAAAAGTTATCGACTGAAGGTAAGCTTCCGGAATACCTCGCAAAGTTCTCTTCCAATCTCACATCTACTAACGGGGATGAGCATGCAGATGCCGGTAGTTATATCCACTACCCGGGACTTGAATTCGCGCGGCTCCGTATTTCGGGGGAGGGGAGTATCGAGGGGGAGATCAGGATCAGGATAAAAGGGGTCCCGAAACGGAAAGTCAATCCCGGAGACCTTTTTTTTCACACCTCTGTTCCAGTGGCGTTTTCTACAACCTTTCTCGCGGCTATCGCTCCTCAGGTTCCTCTGTTTCAGGGGGAGTTGTTTTACTCATTTTCCCCTGATAAGGTTCTGAACCTTGGCAGCGTTCGAATAAACACTCTTAACGAAGGATTTATCACCGGGAAAGCTGATGCGCCTTTGCCGATTATACCTCTGAAACAATATTACCTCGGTTCAGGCAAAGGGGAAATTCCTCTTGTAATCATCACCCAGGGATGGTCTCTTCGTTCCGTGTCACAGATAGATGAAAAAGAGAGAAAAAGAGAAAGTAAGAAAAAAGAACTATTCTCAGGAGATTATAGCGTACGGGAGGACCTAATTCACAGACTTCAAAAAACCCTGGGCAAAGGGTTGCCTTTAGGGGGGATAACTATTTCTGAGGCCCTGGTCCGGGCTTGTATCCCCTTTGGCCTTCTGAAAAACCTCATTCAGGAAGATTTTCTTCCAAGCCTGGAGATCCGGGGAGGATATCTGGTTCCCCTCGGTAGAGGAAACGGGGGAATGGACCCTGTTATGCATGCGGTTTTAAACAGACTTGATAATTCCGGAATACAGGGACTATGGCTAAACAGGTTAGACAATAAGGAACAGTCAGCCCTGAAAGGGCTGGAACGAGCTGGTAAGGCGGTGCATCTCGGTGATGGGTGGTACCTGACATCTGCCCATTGGCAATTGATTCGAGACAAAGTATTATCAATCGAAATGGATAATCTAACTTATGAAAAAGTGAGGAACCTTACGGGCCTCTCCCGAAAATACAGCAAATTGATTAGAGATCGAGTGAGGCGCCTTTCATGAAAAAAATCATTTTTATCTTTGTACTCCTGGGTTTTATTTTTTTATTGACTTGTACCGGTGAAGCCCCATCGATACTGCAGATCTATTCCCAAATAAATTATTATCGTGAACCGGATACCGGGAGAATTTACCAGGGGCTTTCCCTCTTCATTAATGTTGAGGATCCCGACAGTATTGAAGATATTGAAGCTATCTACCTGATAAACGACAGGGAAGAGCTTTACTGGAAAATCCAGGAAAGTTCCCTCATAACCTTCGAAAATCAGGGAGAAACATGGCTCGGCAGCAATAAAATTTTCGCTCCGGATTTTAAAGAGCTGTCTCCGGGTAATTACCGTGTGTTGATCATTGATACAGCGGGAGAAAGGGATGAGACAGAAATCTACGTTCCGAAAATTCAGAAAAAATCTTCTAAGTTGATTTTCCCGAAAATATCATTCACCCCCGATAAAATCACACTGACAGGTGAAGTGCTTGAACTGTGGATTTATGACGCGCGGGAGAAATTTATAACAAAGATTATTCCAGAGGAAAAGGAACTTCCGGAAGGATACTTCGAAGCTCCGGAACTTAAAAATGGCAGTATCGTTTATATCTATAGTTATGATGATATCCTTGGAACCGGACTGGTGCAGGGACCCTATCTGATTCCCCGGGATTAACTCTTAAACAGCTCTCTGAATACTCTTACGATCTTAAGGAAACAATCTGAGACTCTTTTAAAGAACCCCTTGCCAAAAGTATTGGCATAATCGGTTGTCGCGAATTGAATATTAACCGCCTGACCATATTGTTTTTTTAGTCCATCCCAATGATTTATTATCCAGATATAGAGATCCGAGGGAGTACGTCCTGGAAATCGGGAGGTTAGACCTTCCTGAATGATAAGCTCAACAATTGGGAGATAAAGGTTCTGGTACCAGGACTTGCCCGCTTCAACAAATGGGATTTCCTCCTCATGATTTTCATTGAGAAAGTACTTATGAACCTCGATATGCTTCAGGATAATCCGGTATAAACCTGTTTCGGTAAAGTTCAGATTATCCCGGGAAATGATTTCGCAAAGTTCGGTTTCGTTAAAAACCCGGTCTTTTTCATATTGGATTACCTGTTTCCGAAGGTCCGCGGTGGTCATCTTCGGATCGATATGTATTTCAGAACTCAATTCTATTACTTCAGCGTCGATATCCAAAACACCCTGGAGTTTCGCAACCGATACACGGTGATTGCCGTCCCGTACAAAATAGACCCCACCGATTTCATATAGTTTTACTGGAGGGAGAATAATATCTTTCAAATGAGCCTGATCTACGTTTTCCCATCGGGACCGTGTATGGCTATGCCTGGGCAGGTAACTATTGTTAAAATCCAGATACCTTCCTTCACTACCGACAATCTTCGAGAGAGGGACACTACGCATGCCTTTGTAGGTTTCATTTTTCGGTTTTAGAAGATCCTTTACCTCATCGAAGGAGAGTAGATATCTTTTTTCAGGCTTCAGAATTTTAAAAATCTTGGAAAAGCCTTCGAGATTCCTTGCTCTGTTAAAATCATCCCTGGCACGTTCCCTGACGAATGAATCACTCATTCTCTACCTCCAGTTCAATGACCACATGATCAAAAGCATTCACAACAGTGGTTTTTCCAACCTGGGTCCTGCGGTTTTCATTACGATCATAAAGATGGATGTGTCCATGTACAAGGTATCTTGGGTGAAAAAAACGGATAAACGTGCGAAAAACCTGGAAGCCTCGATGACAGCGGTCATCATCATCGTGAATTCCACGTGGAGGCGCGTGGGTTAACAGAATATCCAGATATCTCCCGTAGACGATCCTGTTCCAGATCATCTTCGGTAAAAGTCGCAGAGAATAGAGAAACATCTGAACTTCGGTAAACTGGTTAGGGCCATTATTATAACTCATCGATCCGCCAAGCCCTCCGATGAGGACACCGTTGATATTTTTTACCCGGCCTCCCACATAGGTTGAGCCATAGGTTTTTGGAAGAAGCTCCAATTCTTTTGAATACTCATCCAGGGGCAGGGAATGATAATAGCCTTTACGGTATCTCGGCAGGTCCTTCAGATTGTGATTTCCAAAGACGAAAAGGAGGGGTTTATTCAGGACGCTTACTATATAGCCGTAGTAATCCATATCCAGATCGCCGGCCCCTAAAATCATTTCAATATGACCGTAACGTTTTTTCAGACTACTTGTATAAATGAGAGGATCCCGATGGTCCGCGACACAGAGTATTTTCATACCCGTTTTACTTTTGAGGTATCCTCGGAATCGGTTTTTTTAAGAAAATCCTGAAGTTTTTCTTTGTCAAGTAGATCTACCGGCCTGCTTTCAGCGTATTCAATTGCCTTGCGGCTGAAGTTTGAACTGGAAAGAATGATTCCCCTGGTAACGTTGAGTTTTTTCATTTCCTCGTGAAGGTTTCGGACGGTAGATTCATCAATGAGTTCCGGCACCCTTAGAAACCGGATAATTTTTGGCAGCTTCCGGGCAGCTCGCCACTTTTGCTCAGTTTCCACTGCTATTATCTGGCAGCCATTGGTAACATCGGTAATATCCCGGATAGCCAGATTCATCGAGAGGGTGATCGCTTTACAAATATCGAAGAACTTTTCCATTGAGGAGGTTAGATAATCCTTCATCCTGTCGTCGACCCTGAGCTCCTGATACTGGCTCAGTTTTTCCGCCACATCACGAAATGAGGGTTTCTTGGCATATATCTTTTCCCAGTTAGTAATGGCTGATTCTATCTTTCTGAGTTTTTCATAACACGCGGCAAGAAAATATCGGGCGTAAAGAGTATCGTTTGCCGCGTCATTGTTTGATAACCGGACCGCCCTTTCCAGCTCACTTATTGCCTTATCGAAGTTGTTCATGCTCATGTAACAGCCGCCGCGTTCCACAAGACTTTTTATTTTAAGGTCGGGGTCACGCTGGGCTTTTTCAAATGAAAGAAGGGCACCCACATAATCGTGGCTTTCCTTTAATAACCTGCCAAGATAAAAGTAGGCATTATAGTTATTCGGCTGGACTTTAAGAGCCGTTTCGAGCTCAACTTTAGCCTCAACAGGACGTTTCGCGTGGTAGAGGATATACCCAAGATTGTAGTGTGCTTCATGATGCATGGGAGAGAGTTCAATAGCTTTTCTGAAGTAATTCACCGCCTTATCAGATTTATTTCGTTCTTGAAAAAGACTGCCGGCGTTGAAGTAATGATCAGCCTGCTGTGGTTCCAGGCGTATGAGGAGGAGATATTCCTTTAAAGCCTCTTCAGGCTGGTTGAACCTGGCATAGAGTTCAGCAATTTTGTTCCGAAATTGGATTTCCGGGCAAAATTTCCCGAAGTGGCCGATTTCATTCACCGTTTTCAGTTCCATAAGTGCAAGCTCATGTTTATTTTCAGCAAGGTAGGCGAGACCGAGAAAGTAATGTGCGTCAGGATCCCGTGGTTCCTTTACTAAGATCTGTTTCGCTGTCCTTGTTGCTGCCCCGATTTTGCCCTGCTTGAGTAGATTGGGTATGCTTGATATCTTTTGAGGAGCGATGATTGACCGAATCAGAAAAAAGGTTATGGCACCTATGACTATGCCGAGTATAATAATGAGCGGAATGATAACTGACATAGATACTCCTTAAGAAGAAGATTAGAATCTTTTTCGCGTAGTGTCAAATAGTAAGCAGTAAGAGTTAGCGGCAATCGTTGGGAGGGTTACGAAAATCGATTTTTTCAGAAAATTTTTAGCAATTATACTATTCTCATTCATGTTCATCCTCTCACTGTCTGCCAATTCAGACAGCTATCTTGAACAGGGGGAAGAATACTTCATGTCAAACCGCCCTGAAGAGGCCCTTCCCCTTCTCGAGGTAGCTTTAAATGCTGATCCGGGGAATGAAAAAATTTATCTCTATCTTGGGATAGTATATGAACAGCTTAATCAACGGGACAAAGCAATTGCCGTACTCCAGCGGGGAGTGAAGATTGCTACCCGCTATAAGGGAAAGTTCTATTTTAATATTGGGAATAATTTTTTTTATAAAAACCAGAATACACTTGCGGAGGAGATGTATTCTCAGGCAATTACTACCAATCCTGCCTACGCGGATGCTTATTTGAACAGGGCTAATACCCGGCTCAGGCAAGAGAACCAGGAGGGAGCACTTACAGATTACCGTGTATATCTCTCTTTAAGCCCAAACGCGCCTCAACGGGAAGATATCGAGGCCCTTATTGAAATCCTTTCGCGATGGATTCAGGATACTGAAGCCAGGCGGTTAGCGGAAGAGGCGGAAAGGAAAGCTCTTGAGGAGCGGCAGAAGGCCCTGTTGGCGGACGTCCTCAACACATTAAGCAACGCGGGGGAAGATACCGAGAACCTTTCGGCGGATACCGGTGAAATCGAATATGAAACCGAAGAATTCGATATAGACGATTAAACAGTAAAAGGCTTAAGAAAGGTACTAATCATGGATAGACGATTAATCATAGTAATAGGGGCGATTGCCCTCATCATACTGGCTGTAGTACTGGTTTTTCTCTTAAAAGGTCCATCAGAAGGGGATGTGCTGCGGAAGAATACACTGCTTCTCGCCGAGGACTATCTGGAACGGGGAGAGTACGAACGGGCCCTTGATCTTCTCGATCAGCTGATAATCCAGAATGCCTCAGACAAGGAAGCAAAGGATCTGCGGGATAGAGTAATACAGGCAATGAAGGCGGCAGAGGCAAGCAGAGCGGACTCCGAAGCCAGGAGTCAGGATGAATTTGTCGATTCACTGTCGGAGATCTCTGAGTCAATCGCGGAAACGGCAAGAAGTGCTCAGGAAACTCAGCCCCCGCCGCAGCGGGCAACAACTCCCGGGGAGACAATCGGGCTATCGCAGCATGAGCGGGAGAAACTGGAAAGAATAAACCGGCTGCTTGATGAAGGGGTCAAGGCAATGGGACAGGGGGAGTATGATGCAGCCCGGGGAAAATTCGATGAAGTAATCGATATCGACCCGGATGTTGCCGAAGCCTATGCCCAAAAAGGAGAGGCTTTCTTCCGTGAAGATAGACAGGACGAGCAGAATATTCAAAAGGCAGTTGAAAACGCGAACCGGGCGATCGATAAGGACCGGAACCTCTGGATACCCCATAATACCCTTGGAAAGATTTACGCTCATAACAAAAACTGGGATAACGCCATAGATTCTTTCGGAGAGGCAAACAGGTTGAACCCGGAAGATTCCTCAATTTTATTTGAACTGGGGAAAGCCCAGTTCAGGGCAAGGAAATTCGAGGAGGCTCGACGTTCCTTTATGGGGGTAATCCACATCGATCCCAATCATGAAAGAGCCCACTACAATCTTGGGGCAACCCTTAAAGTTCTTGGCTTAAGGGACCAGGCACTTACCTCCTTCAGAAATGCGGCCCAGGTTAAGCCAGACTATAGCGGTGCCCATTTTGCTATCGCCGAGATCTTAATGGAAAAAGGTAAACTCGACAATGCCATTGAAAGTTACCGCGAAGCGGTGACCCTTTCACCTCAAACCGAAAAATATCTCCGTGGGCTTGCGTCAGCTCTCTTTCAGAAGAAAGATTATTCCGGTGCGGAAACCTACTTTAAAAAGGCCTACGACCTTAATCCCGAAAAACCGGAAAATAATTACAATCTCGCGCTGGTAAAATTGAATCTGGGAAAACCATCACAAGCCCTTCCTTTCGCGACAAAAGCTGTACAGCTTAAACCAGATTCTGAAGTGTATCTTTTTGCCCTCGGGCAGATCAGCGAAGCATTGAATCAAACCGATTCGGCGATCCAGATGTATCTGAAATCCATCGATAGAAATAGTGAGTATCTCCCGCCAAGAATAAATCTTGGCAATATTTATGATGAAGGGGGATTGTATGACAAAGCCCTGGAACAGCTTCTTTTAGCCTATAGAATTGACCCGGAATCTCTGGAGGTCAATAACAATCTAGGCAATGTATATCTCCACGCGGAACTCTATAATGAAGCAATCCGTCATTATAAGAAGGCACTCACAATAAACCCGGGGGCAACTCTCATGCGGTATAATCTCGCCCTCGCTTATATGGAGACCGATGAACTTGAACTTGCCAAATCAACCCTTACGGAACTTGTAAAGATAAGCCCGGTTTATTGGGACGCATACTATCATCTGGGAAATATCCTCTACCGTGAAGGGGATATTGAAGGGGCAAAAGCGATCTACCGGAAGCTGCTGGAGCAGAATCCCGATTATGAACGCAAAGATGAGATAAACAAGATACTCGAGAGTTAAATCCGCATCAGGTGCGGCCGACAAGTTGAAAGAGTTCTTCCCGGGATATTACAAACCACACAGGTCGGCCGTGTGGGCATCTCGCATTCTCCAGAGCGAAGGTTTGTTCAAGGAGGTTCGTAGCTGAAATTTCATCCAGAACCTCCCCATCTTTAATGGCCCCTTTACAGGACAGGGTAGCATACAATTCCTGCTCCAACTCCTTGAAACTCCCTCGCTGGGTTTTCAAAAAATCGATAATGAGCCCCTCCATGGAAAGGCAGGCAGCCGGGAGGGCTTTCAGCACCCAGGTTTCCTGTTCGGTTTTAGTAAGAATTATCCCTAAATCCCGATAAATCTCCTGTTGCTCCCTGATAAGCCTGTCTTCAGAATCCTCAACCTCAAATTCCCTGGGTACAAGGAGCTGCTGGGGAGATTTCCTTCCTTCCCGAATTTCATTAAAAAGAATCCTTTCATGAGCAGCATGCTGATCCACCATGAAGAGTTTTCCTTCCCGTTCCGCAAGGAGAAAAAGATTGAAAACCTGTCCGAGGTACCGAAAAGCGGTAACCGCTTTTTCTGAGATGGCTAGAGGTACCGGATCGATTTTATTTTCCCGGCTGTTTGAAAAGGGGGGAAGGGTCCCTCTGTATCCCGGAACAGGAGGTGCTTTCTCTTTTACAACGCCGGTGGAGAAATCGAGAAAGTTGCTGAACTCTTTTCGAAGAGCCCCCGGTGTCCGCGGCTTGTCAGCTTTGAGGGAAAATGGGGAAAGGAATTCCTTTACTGTTTCTACAATCCGCCGGTGAATTTCCGCCAGATTGCGGAATTTCACCTCCCTTTTGGCAGGATGAATATTAAAGTCTACAAGCTCGGGTGCTATTTCAAGAAAAAGGAAACAAACTGGGAAACTGCCCCCGGGCAGATATTCAGAGTATCCATATTCAACAGCCTGCATAAGGGAGAACTCCTGGATCCTCCTCTTGTTCACGAATACCTGGATATACCGGCGATCCCGTCGTGAGAGGGAAGGGCTGCCCGCGACAAAGCGCACGGTAAAGGAATCAAAGACTCTCTTGTGCTCATGGAGAAGGGGTGGTGTAAACATCCGTGGAAAAATCTGGACAATTCGCTCCGTTGGATCTGAAGGGGGAAGAAAATATTTAAGGCTGCCATCAATAAAAAGCCGGAAGGTGATCTCAGGAAATGGAAGGGCTTTCTCAATAAAAGTGTTGCGGCACATTGAAGTTTCAGCGGAAGCCTTTTTAAGAAACTTCCTCCTCCCGGGAAGGTTGTAAAAAAGGTCTCCAACCTGCAGGATAGTTCCCTGTTTCCCCTGGATCGGGGTCAGGGCAATCTCTTTGCCGCCATGGATAAGGAGACGATGATTTTCCCCGGAAACGCCGCTGGTTATCTCGAGACGGGAGACCGCGGCGATCGAGCAAAGAGCCTCTCCGCGGAAGCCGAGGGTGGTAAGAGCATAGAGGTCATCTTCATGGTTTATTTTGCTTGTGGCATGAGATTTAACGCAGAGCTTTATGTCCTCCCGGTCCATTCCCGAACCATCATCAACGACCCGGATGGAATCAATTCCCCCGCCGGTAATATACACATCGATATTGGAAGCACCGGCATCAATAGAGTTATCCAGAAGTTCCCGAAGCACAGAAAACGGCCGGTCGATTACCTCGCCGGCCGCTATTTTTCGAGCGACAGATCCCCGGAGGAGGTGAATCCTCCGGGTGGATTTATAAGTAGTCATAACGTTTTAAAAACTCACCCTCGTTTCAATGCTGATAGAGGGAAGAACAATGGGGTTACCATCAGCGTCTAATTCGAACTCACCACTATCGGTAAACTTCGTAGTGGAAGAGAAGAGAATGGCAATGTCGAGGCTTGAAGCAACGCCGATAACCACTTCACCCTTGAGAGTGGAATAGATATCAAAGAACTTGAAGTTTTTCTCTTTGATACTCTTTACGAGGTTGGTTCTATCGTAAATTATAGATCCATGAATCGGAACAACGGGGATAACATCGGGAAGGACCTCTGCCCGAAGGTGGAGATAATCATTTGCTGAGGTGTCGACCGCACCTGAATCCCCAACCTGCCAGGGCCACATATACCCCGCTTCGAAGGTAACCATATCGAGGATGTTGGCACTTGCCCCACCGTAGATTCCCATCTCTTTAGTATCGTAAATTGGATTATCAATATCATTGAGATAGTCGTAGATCTCTTTAGCATATGTTCCACGCATCCTGTCATAGGTTGGATTGAAGAAAGCGGGGCGGAAGATTCCGTCGTAGTACCGGTATTCAAGGCGGTAGTCAACAAAGAGAATATTTCCCATCAAACCGCTTGCGATACCGAAGTTAGCGGGTTTGAATGTATCTCCGGAAAATCCTATTGCCTCCAAGGCGAATCCCGCGGGTACTGCTCCTGCGGTTTCCCTGAAGTAGGGGAGAAGTCCACCTACATCAGCGTAGAGGATGAGGCTCAGGAAGTCGGTTTCCACTATCGGAAAGTCGATATCCGCGGCGGCCGTAGTGAAAAGCGGATTACCGTATTTGATTTCAGAGCCGGGCTGACTATCGTCGGAAGCAACTTCACCAGCCGGGTTGATATCCACGATGCTTGAGATTCCGATAGCCATGGGGAAGAAGTCCGGTGCCGGACGGAAGAAAACACGTCCGCCAAGGATGTAGATGTCAGACAGATCATTTACCACCGTTTCCATTCCGAAGGTGCCGTTGTCCATCCCAAGGTTGAATCCGATTCTCCTGATAGCAGGAAAATCTCCATCATTGGCGTACCGGTTCATCAGAATCCCGTGGCCAACGGTGAGGTTATCCAGATTGCCTACCTTAAAGAAGAATGGGTCCCGTTGCTCTCCCCATTCCAGGTATTTGAATTTCAACGCAAGGTCGGAGACCGCGTCCCCGGCGATATTGAGAAAACCGGTCTGATCGGTACCGAAGGACCATTCATTGTTACCTTTCGGTTTGTACCAGTCGCCGGGATCGAAGAGGTTTGTTTCATAAACTATTGGCAGGTA
>JAGLYY010000306.1 GCA_023131935.1 Spirochaetales bacterium
GGGAGGAGGTTCATGACCCTCAACGCTTTTCTCATCAAGGTATTGGAAGGCGTTTTCCTGCAAAAAGGAGGCCATCTGCTGCGCGGAAGCGGCGACGGCCGCAAAAGTTTCCGCCATGGCGTCGGCAAATTGTCCGGCATTAAGGTTCAGGGTCAGTCCTGCAGCGTTGGTGAAGTCGATAAGCCCGGAGATACAGATAGCATTTTCAATGGAGGCTGTAGATGTTAATCCAAGATCGGTACCCCGGACGCCGCAGACCGCGGAACGGGTACGGAAACTGTAGGGTGGCTGGTTGCCGGCGAGCATAGCAAGCGGCTTCGCGATTGCCCTGAGGGACCCTTCCAGGGCGAATTGATATTGCGGATTCGCATCATCCGCCAGATTATCAATGGTAAAGGTTGTATTCCGGGAAAGGCGGATGATTGTGCTGTTGGCGAGTCGAATTTCGGCTGTGGTATTTAGAGTCTTAATTCTATAACCGTTTTCAAGGGACAGTCCATAATCGGGGTAAATTTCTTCTCCGGTTTTATTATAAACATACAATTCATCCAGGTCATCAGCGTAATCGAGGGTCGCGCCGGCATCCTGGGCAAAAACAACAAAGGGAAGAATAAACAGGAGCACAAGTAGTATAATCTTTTTCATTACCTTCCTCCTTAAAATAGGCTGATAGATGTACTCAGCTTGGCTGTGGTTTCGAATTCAGCAGCTTCCGGGAGCCACTTCATATCATAGGCAAGAGTAATAACCGCGGGCCCGGTCTTATAATTTATCGCGGCTCCGATGACAGCATCTTCGGGATCGATAATGTCCTTGAACTGGGTAATCATCTTTTTATCATAATATGCTTCAAAGAACATCCCTGGGATCAGTCCTTCATTTACGAGAAATACTACCCGTAAGTGGGGATAGTTCATGAAGTTATCCGGGTTTCCAGGGTCAGGCTTGGAGAAGGGACCATCTAAACTCGCGGTGAAAACAAGAAGATCGTCAAGAAGGGAGAAACCAAGGCTGCCGAACCAGCCCACAAAGGCGAGGCTGGTTTTGTCTCCAATCTTTGTGATTTTGTCAGTCCGGTATAGATCGTAGGTAGCATCAAAGTAGACCGGGATAAACCCGGGACCGAGAAAACGAGCCTGAGCCCCGTAGGTGATAAGGCCGATGATACGACCTCCGAAACCGATCATACCACCCATTGTGGAATCGGGCTCGAGAACAAAGTCACCGAAAGCGGCAAGGGAGAAAACATCGCCGGAGAGGATCGGCTGCATTACATCGATTCCATAGATGAGGAGAGTTTCAGCGGTAGCGGCATCTTCATCGGGATCTACATCACCTGCTGCCGTAATACCTACCTGTAATTCCTTAATAATCGGCAGATCCAGCCCATAGAGCGGGCGGGCAAAAATACGTCCGCCAAAAATCTCAAAGGGATGAAAACGGCCGACAAAACTCTCGATTCCAACATAGGGAAAATCGAACAGACGCCCGTCAAGGTCGAAGCTCATGCCGAATTTCACAATCTTCGGTCGAGAGAGGGTATTATCATAGTTACCCATGATAAACCCATTACCAAGTGTAGCGTCATCGATTGAGCCGAGTTTAACGAAAAGGTCTTCCCCCTTATGGCTATAACGGACATAGCGGAATTTTGGGAGGTAGAGTTCGAAAAAATCCACATCACCCTCAGGGACCCAATCAGCTTTCCTGATAGTGAGGTTTCCTGTATCGTCGAAACGCCAATGGATAGTGGCATCGATACCGATACCGAATTTTCCAAAGGAAAAATCCGGTTTCAATCCAAGGATCTGATAAGATACGGAACCAACAGCTTCATCGAAAGATTCAGCTCCGAGTTCCATATCAAGGCCAAAAGCAAAACCTTCATCCTGGGCGCTTACCGAAATAATAACCATCGGAATAAGGAATAGTATTAAAAATATTTTGCGCATAAGGACCTCCTTATACTGCAAGTATATACCGGAGACAGCAAAAAAAACAAACGGTAAGCAGCTAAAATGACAATTTCGCTTCAATTATACCGTTTACCCCCCACCGGAAAATGATTTGTTCTGGGGCAGGTTTCTCCCACTGTACCCCTGCAAGCAGTGTTCCGCTGATAGAAGCAATGTCTCCGATAAGCAGCTTTGAGGAAAATCCACCTTCAGTGAGAAATAGCGGGGTAACAGCATATTCCCCTTCTATGGAAAAACTGACTGTGTGCAGAAAGGAGAGGGGATATTCCCCTTCTCCAGTCAGGGGATTGTTAAGAGTTTTTTCGGTTCGTTGTTTCCAGGATACTTTTGTTCCAATATCCCCGGATACGGTAAAAAGTTCCGGCCAGCTGACGGAGAAAGAGGCATCGATATCCAGCTGCCTTTCCTCTGTTCCAAAGAGGGTGAGATACCCGGTTGTTTGGATCAGGTTGTTAATACCAGCCGTTTCCCGGGAAAAATTACCCAGATAGGTGATAGAGGAGGAGAACTCATCGGTAAGGTAAAAAGAGAAGAGGGGATGAATACCCATTTTGCCGAAGAGGTTCAGTGCCCGGTTGTAAGCAATTAAACTGACAACCAGGTCATCACCAAGGGTATCTCCATTTCGAGTCATCTGTCTGGAGATTGAGGTTTCCCACAGGTAGGGAATAAAGAGGTCATTTATTGAGGAACCATAAGATCTGGAAAGGGAGAGAATGAATTCAGGGTTCATTGATGCCATCCAGGAATCCCCGGTTAAAGAGCTGAAGGAAGAATAGATACCGGGGTCGAAGAGTTCCATCAAGGGGAGAGTGGACAGGAGGGGAGTCATCTTCCCAATCGATTGAAAGTACCTCCCGCTGTCATCAAGAAAGTCTCCTGCGGGGCTATTCTCAGCGGTTCGGGTAAGGACCTTCCCGTATATGATTTTTAAAAGGAGTTCCTTCCCTGAGGGTGATATCAGGGGGAACGGTAATTCCAACCGGCAATTCAGACTGTCTTTCCGGGACCGTTCCGAGATCCCTGTTACTTCAAAATCGGAAATTGTTGATAACTTTAAAGGTTGTCCGGTTTCTCCAAGGGAAGATGAAACTTCGACAGAGCCTCTCCGGGAGGGTGTTTCTCCACTCTCCGCGGGCAGAGGAAGGATAAGGACAAAATCATTTATCCAGTCGTTGAAATAATTTGATGGTTCCGGGTCGTATGCAGGAGAGAATTGATTGAAATCTCCGGAAATGCTCCAGGAAATCCATTCTGAGGGGCGAAAGGATGAATGGATGTCCCAGGTTTGAGAAAGGCCGTTCTGTCCCTTCATGGCTTCACTGGAGACGCCTGAAGCAAAATTCCCCCCTGTTATCTCAATGCCGGTAAATCGGCTGCCCGAAGTTCCCTCTTCACGGTAAGAATAAGAATCCTGAAAAAGGGAACGCGAAAAGAGCGGGACCTTAAGCTCATGACCTCCGCCAAACCGCGCCCGGTCCTCTTTCCAGGTACCTGTCAGTTCCCCTGTC
>JAGLYY010000307.1 GCA_023131935.1 Spirochaetales bacterium
GCCTTCTGGAGCGAGGAAAACTCTTCATTCAGCCGGGTAATTTTTACTGTTGTGGAAAAAGGGCTGACCAACGATGTGATCAGGCGGATACACTCTCTTATCGAGAATTTCGAGGAGGGGGGTGTCCTTATCACCGTCAACGATCTGTATTATTCGAGCGGATCGATTAATTTTTAGAGGGTAGTCATGTTTGATATTGCGTCCATTCAAAATTTCCTGGCATCCCTGAATATTCCTAATCTGCTGCTCGTTGGATTTATGACTTTCACCGCATTTTATTTGGGTAAATCGATGAAGTTTATTCGTCTCCCCTCGATCATTGGGTTTATGCTCATCGGAGTAATTCTTGGGCCTTCCCTTTTTGGTCTGCTCAACGAACCGATGCAGAAAAACTTCTCTTTTATCACTGAAATCGCCCTCGCCTTCGTGGCGGTGAGCATTGGATTGGAATTGAAATTCTCTGTCCTTAAACGGCAGGGGCTGGCAATGGTACTGATCATCCTTTTCGAGTCTTTCTTAGCCTTCCTGTTGGTAACAGGCCTGATCTACCTGCTTACCGGGGACCTCCCCCTTTCCCTCATTTTCGGGGCTATTGCTCCGGCCAGCGCTCCGGCAGGTACTGTGGCGATAATCCGGGAATACCGGGCAAAAGGAAGCCTGACCAAGGCTTTGTACACGGTGGTGGGTTTTGATGACGGATTGGGGATCATCATTTTTGGATTTGCCGCCGCCTTTGCAAAAAGTATTATTACCGGAGGAGCATCGGGGAGTTTCCTGCAGCTGCTATCCACTCCCCTGCTGGAAACCTTTTTAAGCCTTTTTGTCGGTGTGGTTATGGCGGTTATTTTCTGTTTCTTTGCAAAACGTCTGGAAGGCAAACGGGATATCTTTATCCTGATTTTCGCTTTTATTTTGGTAACCCTTGGGATTTGCAGTATATTTCATTTCTCACTGATTCTGACGAATATGGTTTTGGGGTTGGTAATCGTAAATACCCAGCGGGATAGCCTGGTCCATCGGCTTCACGATGGACTTTCAGAGGTAATGCCCCTGCTTTTCATCCTCTTTTTTGTCCTCGCCGGCGCGAACCTCCATGTGGCTGCTTTGCCTTCCCTTGGATTAATCGGGATTTTCTACCTGGTCGGCCGGAGTGTGGGGCTTATGGCTGGTGCCTGGTTTGGTGCTGTCGTGGGAAAGGCGGAGAAGAAGATAAAGAAATATCTTGGAATGGGTATTTTATCCCAGGCGGGGGTCGCGATCGGCCTTTCCCTTATCGTAAAGCATGAATTTTCCACCCTCGGTCCCTGGGGACAGGAAATAGGAAACATTGTTATTACCACTATTACAGCGACCTGCATTATATTCGAGATCATAGGACCTATTGCCACGAAGTTTGGTTTGGAAAAGGCGGGAGAGATTCCTCAATCCAAGTTAAAATCTAAGTCAAAAGCTGCTTGACCCGGAGCGCGTCCGGGGATATAAGTTGATGAAGGGTGCCACCTGAACCATATCGGAAGGAGAGACAATAGAATGTATCGAATAAGGACCTATAACAAGATTGCCCAAAAGGGGCTTGGCATTTTAGATGACGCCGGATTTTCGGCGGGAGATAGTGAAGAGCAGCCCGACGGTATTATTCTTCGCAGTTATAAGTTACAGCCTGAAGAGATAGGAGACAGAGTCGTCGGAATCGGCCGGGCGGGGGCCGGTGTAAACAATATCCCCGTGGATTACTGCAATGACCGGGGAATTGTCGTGTTCAACGCCCCCGGTGCAAACGCTAACGGTGTAAAAGAGCTTGTCCTGTCCTCACTCTTTTTAAGTTCCAGAAGGATCACTGAAGGGGTCAGCTGGATTAAAAATCAGGCGGAAGGCGACGGTGATATTTCGAAGATTGTAGAGAAAGGAAAATCTGCCTTTGCCGGCAACGAGATTCAGGGAAAGAAACTTGCGGTTATCGGCCTTGGGGCTATCGGGATGATGGTAGCAAACGATGCCAGGCACCTTGGGATGGATGTTTCAGGGTACGATCCCTATTTATCCATCAATTCAGCTCTGGGCCTGAGCAACAAAGTTAGGAAGGTGGATGATTTAAGCGAGATTTTGAAGGACGCTGATTATATCACCATTCATATTCCGCTTCTTGAAAATACCAGGGGATTTTTTAATAAGGACCTCATGAAAAAGATGAAACCGGGAGTGAAATTACTCAACTTCGCCCGGGGCGGCCTTGTGGTAACGAAAGACCTTTTCCGGGCCTTTGATGAAGGGATCATTTCCCGGTATGTTACCGATTTTCCGGATTCAGAGCTCCTTACCCGGGAAGAGGTTCTCCCGATCCCCCACCTTGGGGCATCCACTCTTGAGTCCGAGGAGAACTGCGCGGTGATGGTTGCCGAGCAGCTTCGGGATTTACTCACGAAAGGGAGCGTTAAAAACTCAGTCAACTTCCCCGCCTGTGAGATGCCGGTAAGCGGAGGCTACAGATTGGCCATCGGTTCACGGAAGAATCCTGATATAGCTGAACAGGCTGTCAGCTTACTGGGAAATGAGAATATCAAGGTAAGCGGTCAGGTAAGTAAGCAGCGGGGGGATTACTCCTGGACGATCATTGATTGTGAGTCTCAGGTTTCCGAAACTCTTGTAACAAAGATAAAAGCAATCGACGGTGTTTTAGATGCGCGGGTGATATCTATAGAAAGTTAGATATATCGGAGTGGATATTGTTCAGGCCCGGTGAACGGGCCTGACCTGTTCTTAAAGAAAAATATTTCATCGGATAATCCTGTGTGACATGAGAATATCGGTAATATTAACAAAATCAAATACACATAAGGAGGATATATCATGATCAATATCGATCATCTGACAAAGTACTACGACAGCAATACCTGTGCTGTGGATGATCTATGTCTTGAAATAAACAAAGGGGAAGTCCTCGGTTTACTTGGTCCTAACGGGGCAGGAAAAACAACTACCCTGCGTATTCTGACAGGCTTCCTGGAGCCGACTGAAGGTACTGTTATTATCAATGGATTGGATGTCCAGCGGGACCCGCTTAAAATAAAGAAATCTATCGGCTATCTGCCTGAATCAGCTCCTCTTTACCCGGAAATGTTTACCTATGATTACCTCTCATACATCGCTGATATACGGGGATTAGCGGGTAGTAAAAAAAACTCCCGGATCGATCAGCTTGCTGATATCTGCAGTATCCGTGAAGTAATGCACAAGCAGATTTCCATTTTATCAAAAGGATATAAGCAGAGAGTGGGTCTTGCCCACGCAATGATGAGTGATCCCGAAATCCTTGTTTTGGATGAACCGACATCCGGTCTTGATCCAAATCAGATTGTTGAAATTCGATCAATCATCAAGGAAATAGGGAAAGAGAAAACCATTATCCTTTCTACTCATATTTTAAGTGAAGCGGAAGCTGCCTGTGATCGGGTTGTTATAATTAACAAGGGTAAAATCGTGGCTGACGGTTCAACAGACATGCTTAAGAAGCAGGCCGGATCGTCTCGGGTATTAAGCGCGGTATTGCGGAAAGCAACTCATGATGAAATCAAGGAATTTGTCATGAGTTTACCGGATACCCCTAATCCTGAAATTCAGAATATTGAGGATGGAATAAAGGTCCGTTTTCAGACCGGGGAGGATCTCCGTGCCTCCTTTTATGAAGGCATAAAGAAGCGGGACTGGGTCCTTCTCGAAATGTTTCAGGAAGCCCGTTCTCTGGAAACGATATTTCATGAACTGACAAGGGAGAAATAGATGAATCAACAATCATACATTCATATCTTTAAGAGGGAAATACGCAGTTTCTTTTTTTCGCCGTCGGCTTATATTGTTATGGCTATTTTCCTTCTGATTACCGGATGGTTTTTCTTTTCACCGTTCTTTCTCATCGCAAGAGCTGATATGCGTTCCTTCTTCGCGCTGCTCCCCATTGTTTTTTCTTTTACCATTCCTGCTATCACGATGAAACAGTATGCAGAAGAATATAAAAGCGGTTCCTTCGAAATTTTAAGGACCCTTCCTGTTTCCCGGGTTGATATCCTCATGGGTAAGTTCCTGGCTGTTATGGGTATTATTGGAGTAATGCTGCTGCCGACTATTATCTACCTGCTGAGTATCGCTTTTCTTGGCGATCTTGATATTGGAGCGGTTGCCGGAGGTTATATCGGTACACTGTTTCTCGCTTCCGCGTTTACTGCTGTCGGGCTGTTATGCTCTGCTGTATCGGAAAATCAAATTGTCGCTTTTATTCTGGGCGCGGCCGTTTGTTTTTTTCTGGTTATCATCGACCGGATGCTGCTGTTTCTTCCCGGTTATCTTGTCGGATTATTTCAGTATCTCAGCGCATCTTTTCACTTTCACAATTTCACAAAAGGTATCCTTGATACCCGCGATGTTTTCTACTTTCTTACCATTTCAGGTTTATCCCTGTATGGTATCTGGATGATAACACGAGAGAGGGTATAAGGAGTTCGGAATGAATAAACAGAAACGTGACAACAGAATACGGCTTGTTTTATATATTACACTTGCTGTCCTTGTGAACATTGCCGCCGGCACTCTTTTTTTCAGAGTGGATTTGACCTCGGGGAAATTATTTACCCTGTCACGGGCTTCCAGGCAGGTAGTAAACTCACTTGAAGAGCCTCTTACGATTAAGGTTTTTTTCTCCGCGAATTTACCCGAACCTTACAACAATCTGGAAATGGAAGTACGGGACCTTCTGGAAGAATACGCGAATCATGGAAACCGGTATTTTAATTACCAGATAAATACCCTGCCGGCAGAAAGAAAACTTTCTTCCGCGGAAGGACAGAAGCTCCGGCGGGAGGCTGAAGATTATGGAATCTATCCCATCCAGATTCAGAGCGTGCAGCAGGATGAGGTAAAACTGCAGAATGTTTATATGGGTATCGCCTTTGTTCACGGCGATATTATCGAGACCGTTCCCATCCTGGGACAGGGTGAAAACCTGGAGCTTCTGCTTACCTCCAAAATCCGCGAAATGAGTGATAAGGTAAGCGCGCTCCTCGGATTGGAAGATAAGATCAACATCTCGCTTTACTTCTCATCTTCATTATATAAGTTAAGTTCCTTCCTTGACTCTTACAGTGATGAAATTGAGCACCTCGTGAATGAATTAAATAGGGAAAATTACAATAAACTCCGCTATAAGTTCATTGACCCTAACGGGGGGGAGGCAGTTCCGGAAGATCTGCAGCTTGCTCCCTACATCCTTCGGGGCGCGGACAACAGAATTGAAGCTTACGCCCATCTTGTTGTTTCCTATGGTTCGGAACATGAATCAATCCCGCTATTACAGAGGAGTATGTTCTCTTATGAGATCAAGGAGCCCGGGGACCTTCGGGATGCTTTGAAAGAGATTATCCAGAAAATGGCCGGGGTCTATCCGACCATTGCTTACCTTTCCAGCCACGGAACACTTCCCCTTTACTCCAACCCTTACGATCCTCAATCTGATCCTCAAAAAACACTTTTAGCTTTCAATTCCCTCGTCGGCAAGAATTATACTTTAAGGGAAGTTGACTTGAAAGCCGGTTCTCTCCCTGAAGGGGTAAAAACCTTTGTTGTTGCCAGCCCGGCGGATTCATTCAGTGATTGGGAGCTTTTTCAGATTGATCAATTTCTTATGAAGGGGAATTCGATAGCTTTTTTCATCGATACCCACACAGAAATTACTCCCCAACAGCAGCCGAATCAATTTTCCGGACAACAAACTTATTATCTGCCCCGGAACACCGGGATAGAAAAGCTGCTTGCCCATTATGGGGTTACGGTACGAAAATCCTATATACTGGATGAGAATTGTTTTACCCAGCTGAGCCGGCAGCAAAACGGGAGTATTTTTGAAATGCCGATTTATAATGCCCCGGATATTCCCAGTGCTAAAATAAATTCGGATGTTTCGGCACTAAACAATATCAAGGGATTAATTCTCCTTAACGCTTCCCCGGTAGATGTCATGCCCTGTGAGGAGGGCCAGGCGTCTCCTGTTGTTCTGTTTTCCTCTTCAGATACAGCCTGGGAGCAATCTCAGAATATTCAATTAGCCAATCCGATGATGATACGCCCGCCCGCGATTGAGACCCGGAGCAGCTTTCCTCTGGCATACCTTATGGAGGGGCGGTTTACCTCCTATTTCAAGGACCGCCCTGTTCCCCGCGTCCCGGAGTTTGAACAACAGGAGGGCAGTGAACCGGACGCCGAAGGGATTCGCGCGGACCAGGTTTCTGAAGAGGTGCATTCCATACCGGAAACTTCAACTGGAAAAATCTTTCTTATAGGAACTTCAACAGTGCTGAGCGACAGTATTATTGATAATCAGGGTGTTTCACCCAATTCCGTGTTTATCATGAATATTATCGACACGCTGAGCGGCCGCCCCGATTTTGCCCTCATGCGAAGTAAGGGGCAGCGATATAATCCGATTAAAGAGACAACTCCGGCAACAAGAACTTTTCTGAAAACGGTAAATATAGCAGTAATACCTGTTCTGGTTGTATTTGCCGGGATTTTGATGTGGTTCCGCTGGAAGAAGAGACAAAAAAAACTGGAGCTGCTCTTCAGGGAAAGGGGGAGTAAATAATGAAAAGATCCAGAGAGTTTGTATTTCTTGCCGTCATTATTCTCGCGGCAGCGGTATTTATACTTTTCCGTACAAATAGCAAAATCGAATACACTTTACCGGACTTGCAAAGTATTGATTTTCAATCGATTGACAGGATTGTACTCTCGAGAGGGGAGGAGCAGGCTGTTCTGGTGCTGGAAGAGAATATCTGGAAGGTGTTGCCCGGGCATTATCGGGCTGATCAGCAAAAGGTCAAGTCGGCCGGAGAGAGCATTACCGAAGCCGGGTTTGTGGACCTGATTTCTGAATCTGCTCACTATTCGCGCTATGGACTGGACGAGGAATCTATGCTTCGGGCCGCGGTTTTTGAAGATGAAAAATTATTGCGGGAGCTGTATATCGGGAACAGCAGTACAACGGGAAATTACACTTATGCGCGGATACCGGACGATCCCCGGGTGTTTTCCCTCCGCGGTAACCCGGGAAGGGTGATGATGACGGCAGTAGAATCCTGGAGGGATAAAACCGTGCTCTCTTTCTCTGCCAATAGTGTTACCGGTTTTACCTGGGAAACCGAAGAACAAAAAACTCAATTTGTCAAGAATAGCACCGAAGATGGGACTGTCTGGAAAACCGGGACAGGATACGAGGGAGATGATGTGAAGATCGGGAATGTAATACGGCAGCTTTCATATCTGAAGGCCGGTTCTTTTCTTGACGCTGATCCTGAAAACCTTATCGGCACTCTCTTTTTTATGGCACCGGACCCATGCTTTCTGAAAATCTATGGGGCAGTCGGGAACAGTTACCCGGTGGAATCTTCCCTTACCGATACCCCGGTATTGGTGCCTGATACAATAATAAACAGTTTTTTCGAAGCGGTTACCGAAGATTAGCATTATGGGGGTCCTCTATAGATTCCAGATCGCCTCCAAACACAGGTCCGGCCAGATACCCAAAGGGAAGTTTGTGGTTTTATCCTCTATTTCTCCGGAAATAATGAAGAGGGGGTATCCTGCTCCCAGCCGCGCACCGAGTGAGAAGGAATCTGAAAAGGGATATTGGCAATAAGCGCCGCCGCCAAAGGAAACCATGAAAGAGGTTGGATCGGTAAAGACTATCATTGCTGAAGGAATACCGGCGTAGAGGCCGAAAACAACAGGATTCTGAGTGAGTTTCCAGGCAAGAAAGAGGTCCCAGGTAAGGGTAAAATCCCCCTCAAGGCTGAAGAGAGAGGCACCGATATCAGCTCTCAGCGATAAATCATCAGTTAAGGCATAGGAAAAACCTGCTTCCAAATCGAGAAGAGGATAGGAAACGCCGAAACTGATTGCCATGTCCCCTGCTTCCGCGTATACAGAGGCAGTTGAGAAGATACAGACGCAAAGTAAAAGAAAAAACACTTTTTTCATTGTCTGCTCCTTCTATTGTGTTTTTTTTCTTCTATCCCTTCATGAATGAAGAGGATACCGGCTATGAAAGGGGGAAGAACGAGAAATATGATGACTATAAGTTTCCCCCACTGTTGAATGGAGATTGAATACAGGTGAAAATAGAGTAAATAAAAGATGCTCAGAGGGATGAGGAGGAGGGGAACATAACGATGCCATTTTATTCCGAGCAAGACTGCTAAGAAGAGCGGAAACGGTACCAGGGCGAATTCCAGGAGTAGGCCGATCGGGTCCCTCCACTCGGAAAGAACGATAAAGACTGTCCATATAACACCTGAGATCACCAAAAGACGCAGAGCGGCTTTTTTCCCTCCCCAGTACTGGCTCAAGTATACCGAGCAATAGATACCGAGGCCGATACATAATATACCGGACCAGAGTTCAAATGGTTTGCCCCCTACCCCCTGGAACTTCCCCGCCGTTTTCAGACAGATAACCAGAAGCAGAATGAACCCGGTTATCAGGAAAGCCATATTCCCCGCCTTACGGGAACTGGCCCTTTGAAAGTCGTCCTGGTCATTCAGGATAGACAATTCCCGTAAAAGTCCGGGACCGAAAAGCCCAAGACCGGCGATCAGGTAAAAATAGGGATGCAGGAGCCCTCCCGTCAGTATCCCAGTGATAACCAGGATAAAACTTACAATAAATGTTTTATTGCTTGGTGATAGGTTCATTTTCTTCATGCCCTTCCTCCCTTAAAGTAAAAATTGCCTCCACCGGAACATGAAACACCCGGGCAATTCTCAACGCCAGGACGATTGATGGGCTGTATCTGCCTTTCTCGATGGAAATAATGGTTTGTCGTGTTACCCCAACCAGATCAGCAAGTGTCTGCTGGGTCATTTCGTCGTTGGTAAGCCGGATCTTGCGCAGATTGACATGGAGTATGTTTTTTCTTGCCATACACATCCTCGTATATAGAATGTAAAGCAAACTGTACATGATGTCAAGTTTATTTTACATAATAAGTTGAAACTTAGATTGTGAAGTGACTTTTAAGGCGAATACTCGTTTATTAATGAATGAGAAGCCGCAGTTAATAAATCGATGTACGTTAGTAGAGTTGTAATACGTACGTGCATGTGTTATCTTATATCTGTAGGAGGCTGTAATGCCAATTTCCGCCACAAAACTCAGACAGGATCTTTACAATATTCTTGACCAGGTAATAGAAACCGGCGTACCCCTGGAGATTGCAAGAAAAGGACATATCGTAAAAATTGTGCCCGAAAACCCAAAGAGTAAATTTGAACGGTTGGAGGTGCATGACTGTATTCAGGGAGGACCCGATGATCTTGTTGAAATAGACTGGTCGAAAGAATGGAAGGGGCATAACCTGCCATGATATATTTGGATACCCATGTATTGGTCTGGTTATTCGCGAAAACCGAAAATATGTTTTCAGATAAAGCGAGGGATACCATTGAAAACAATGAACTCTTTATATCTCCTATTGTTATTCTGGAGCTGGAATATTTGTATGAAATCGACCGTATTTCCGAGCACGCGTCGACTATTATCAGTTACCTTCAAAAACAGCTAGGAATTAAAATATGCGGCAAACCCTTTGAAGAAATAATAGTGAGCTCTCTCGCGCAGAAATGGACAAGAGATCCCTTCGACCGAATCATCACAGCTCACGCAATGACACAGGATGCCCGCTTGTTGACGAAAGACAGGAATATTCTCAAACACTATCGCAAGGCGGTGTGGGATTAAGGCAATAATCGAATCAAAAAAATTGTGTAGCCTGTTCCAGAGGTATATCCCTTTCAAGTATTCAGATGAGCCTTCAAAGGACATAGAGAGAATTTTTGAGATATTTTACACTAAAGAGGATATACTATTTAAAGATTATCCTGGGCATGGTGAGGAGAGACAAAGAGAAATCGCGTGTGGATTATTGACCAGGCTGGGTTACAGGGCCGAAGCTGTTTCAAGTGGTGCAGAGGCTGTTGAATATTCAAAAAAGAATTCCGTGGACTTGACAGGGCTTGCCGTTAAGGGGGAATTGGGAAAATGAAAGCGACTGAGAATAAATCAGGTTACTTCCAAACATTTCAAATTTTAACGATGAACAGGATGGCTCCAGGTGTTGTAATAGAGAAAGACAGCCTCACTTACTGGCGGGTGCGTATCCTATTTGCGATTATTCTAGCAGGGTTGTTGATAAGTCTTTTTGCCTTCGTGCCCGCAATTGCCTTGACAATCAAGGAAAAATTGTGGGGCCTGCTGATCATCGATGGAGTTGTATGGCTAATTGGTATTAATATATTGTCTTCACGTCGCTTAAGATATGAAATACGGGCAGCAATAGCTTTGCTAATGTTCTATACCTTGGGATTGGTCATAATTATTTATGTTGGACCTTTGAGTGGTGGTCCCATTTGGCTGTTTGCTTTTGCAGTTCTTGTCGGGGTTCTCCTGGGATCAAAAGCCGCAATTATGGCCCTAACCGTTAACGCAATTACTCTCACGATTACAGGCTGGCTTATCAGTGCAGGTATATTTGGCCGGACATTTCCATTTTTCAACACCATGGAAGCTATGATAGTTGCAGGTGCAAATTTCATGCTTTTGAACACGATTGCTGCAATATCTGTTGCAGTATTGGTAAAAGGTCTTATCTCGACCCATCAGAAGGAAGAAGCTTTGTATAGTACCTTGCAAAAAGAGCGTTTGCATTTAATAGAAGCAAAGAAAAAACTGGAGCTTGAAGTTGAGGAGCGTTTGCATATTGAGGAAGTACTGAGGGAGAGCGAGGAAAAACATCGGTTATTAGCAGAAAACACGGTTGATTGTATTTGGCAGGTGAACCTGGACATGGAATGTACTTATATCAATCAGGCTGTCTTCCCTTTTTTCGGGTATACACCTGAAGAGTGGATAGGAAGCAAATTGCCGGAACATTGTTCATCGGAAGAAATGGAAAAAATGCAGACAATAATTTCGAATGGTTTGGCCAACTTGGCTAAAAAGACGACTAAAATATTTGAAACGAGTCTATATCATAAAAACGGTGAAGAGATTCCCTGCGAAATAACCGGGCAGATAGTATTGGACGATGCAGGGGCCCCAATTTATTTACAGGGAACTACTAGAAATATCACGGAGCGTAAGCGGGTAGAGAAAAAGTTAAAGGAAAGCAACGACCGACAAAGGTACTTTCATTCTATGACCAGGTTGATGTGCGACAACCTGCCCGATTTTATATGGACAAAAGATTTGGAAAACAAGTTTATTTTTGCAAACAAAGCTTGTTGTGAAAAATTGCTTAATGCCAGAGATACCGATGAGCCTGTTGGAAAAACAGATATGTATTTTGCCGCCAGGGAAAGGGAATCCCATCCTGAAAATCCTGAGTATCATACATTCGGAGAGACATGCATGGGTTCCGACTTAGTAGTTCTGAAAACAAAAAAACCGCAAAGATTTGATGAATTTGGCAATGTTAAAGGGAAATTTCTCTATATTGATGTCTATAAGGCGCCTTTCCGGGATGAAAATGGCAACCTGATAGGAACGGTTGGCTGTGCCAGGGATATAACAAGAGAAAAGAAAGCAGAGGAAGAAAGAATAAAACTTGAAGCCAAACTCCAACAGGCCCAAAAGATGGAAGCCGTCGGCACTCTGGCCGGTGGCATTGCTCACGATTTAAACAATATTCTTTTCCCGATATCAGGATACGCCGAGATGCTGTTGCAGGATGTTCCTGAGGACAGCCCGCTTAGACAGAGGCTGATAGATATTCTACAGGGGACAAAACGCGCTGGAGATTTAGTCAAACAGATACTTACGTTCAGCCGCCAAAAGGACCATGAGATGAAACCGTTGAAGGTGCATCTTGTTATCAACGAAGCCCTGAAACTTATAAAATCTTCATTACCGAGCACCATTGAGATAACCCAAAATATAAAAAGCGATTGCGGGTTGGTTTATGCAGATCCCACTCAGATACATCAAATAGTAATGAATCTATGCACCAACGCTTATCATGCCATGGAGGAAACCGGCGGCAAGCTGACTTTTAACTTGAAAGAAGTCGAGTTGGCGGCAGAAGACCTAAATGACCCGGCTATGATACCTGGGAAATATGTTTGCCTGACAGTGTCTGATACCGGCCCAGGCATGGAGCAAAGCATAACAGACCGAATATTTGATCCTTATTTTACTACCAAAGAAGAAGGCAAAGGTACAGGTATGGGCCTCGCAGTCGTCCATGGTGTTGTTAAAAGTCATGGTGGAAATATCAGTGTTTACAGCGAACCCGGCAAGGGAACTGAATTTAAGGTTCATCTGCCAGTGATAAAAAAGCAGGAGGAAACAGCGAAACTTAAAACTGATCTGCCCATTCAAAAAGGGGATGAACGGATTCTGCTGGTAGATGACGAGGATATTATTGCTCAGATGGGAAAGCAAATGCTTGAGCGACTGGGGTATCATGTGACGGCTCGAACCGGCAGCACCGATGCTTTAGAGGCATTCAGGGAAAATCCCGATAAGTTTGATTTGGTAATTTCCGACATGACCATGCCTATCATGACAGGTGAGCAACTGGCAGCGGAAATTATGAAAATCCGCTCTGATATACCGATTATATTATGCACCGGATTCAGCGAAATGATGTCTGAAGAAAAGGCGAAATCTCTGGGAATAAAGGGGTTCCTGATGAAGCCGGTTGTGATGAAAGATTTTTCAAACATGATCCGTAAAGTGTTGGACAAGGAGATTGTTGATTGACTCTGATTGTAACTATTCCTATGCTTTATTAACCGATCTGTTGCAACGGCTGAAAAGTGAATGAGAAGTCACAGTTAATAAATCGATGTACGTTAGTAGAGTTGTAATACGTACGTGCATGTGTTATTTTATATCTGCAGGAGGCTGTAATGCCAATTTCTGCCACAAAACTCAGACAGGATCTTTACAATATTCTTGACCAGGTAATAGAAACCGGCGTACCCCTAGAGATTGCAAGAAAAGGACATATCGTAAAAATTGTGCCCGAAAACCGAAAACATGTTTTCAGATAAAGCGAAGGATGCCATTGAAAACAATGAACTCTTTATTTCTCTTATTGTTTGAGTAATTCAATATCTGGAATAAGATATATGTATTAGAATGAACAGTATAAGTATGCAAATAATGTTTTAGTTAAACCAGCGCTATGAAAGCACTCGATCAGATACTAGAGGAAGGACTCCTCGTTGACTGTTGCATATGCATTGGGAAATTGAATAAGATAATAAAATTGTGGAAACGAAGGGAGTTCTTAGAATGGCAAAGAAAATACTTCAGATTAAAATAATCCTTAAAGAAAGTAAGCCACCAATCTGGCGGAGATTTCAGGTATCCCAGGACACCCTTCTACCGGATCTGCACAAGATTATCCAGACGGTTATGGGCTGGACCAACTCCCATCTTCACCAGTTCGAAGACGGGAGAACATATTATGCTCTTCCTTCTGAGGATGATTGTACTCCTGTAATCGATTATTCAAACCTTGTTATCGGGAAATTCCTTAAAAAAGAGGGAGATACTCTTGTCTATGAGTACGACTTTGGAGATGGATGGGAACATTTACTTAAACTGGAAAATGTCCTGGATAGCGGATCGAAAGTGCCGGTTTGCCTTGCAGGTAAAAGAGCCTGTCCGCCGGAGGATTGCGGAGGTGTCTGGGGATATTCAGATCTGCTTGAAATCCTTGCGGATCTGGATCATGAAGAACATGAATCATTTATGGAATGGGTAGGTGATGATTTTGATCCGGACTATTTCGACATAAATGAAGTTAATGAACTTCTTAAAGAGGATGATTTCGGATGTATAACTATATGGGATGATGAGGACTAATCCAGCTGCATTGGCTTCTTTTAATGAGATAAATAAGGTTTTCTGGTATCAGTTACCAAATAACTTTATGGAAGAACCGGCGTTGAACTTGGAAAAGAAATAACTAAAAGATTTGGAGACCGGTACAATAAGATTAGCTGGGATGATGAGAAAATAGAAGATCTGTTTATCAAGCTGTTTCTTGATAATTACAAAGCCACTTGTGAGCCAATCATTCTTGATTTTGATGCTACAGATGATCCTCTGCACGGGAATCAGGAAGGACGATTTTTTCATGGGTACTATGACTCCTATTGTTATCTCCCGTTGTATGTCTTTTGCGGGGAATATCTTCTTTCGGCAAAATTACGGACTGCAAACCGGGATGGTAGCGATGGTAGTAAGGAGATACTGGAAAAGATTATACCGAAGATACGAAAGAGGTTCCCAGATATCCAGATAATCATAAGACGTGACTCCGGTTTCTGCAGGGAAGAGATCATGCGTTACTGCGAAGATAATAAGGTTGATTATATCTTTGGCCTGCCAAGAAATAAACGTCTTCGCAGAGCAATTGCCGGAAGGCTAAGAGCGGCAAAGAAACTTTATGACGAAACAGGTGAAGCACAGCGCATTTTCTGTGTGCTCAGGTACAAAACCAGAAAATCCTGGAGTACTGCCCGGAGAGTTGTCGGCTAATTCTTTCTGAAAAACGGTGTTTTTTTACAGCCTCGTTATGTAGATTTCCCTTGTGAACAAAAAATGGAGTCTTGTATGGATTTTATCTCAATTCTATTAGGAGTCTTGATAGGCATTATTATTGGTGTAGTTCTTGGCATGTTCATTCGTAGAAATCAAAATGCTAGAATTCAGCACATAGTAGAAGAGATTAATAATTGTCTATATTACAAGAGCAGAGAATA
>JAGLYY010000308.1 GCA_023131935.1 Spirochaetales bacterium
AAAGAGCACAACCTGGAGCTGTTTTGTTGAATTGAGATTAAACTCATGGCCGCAGAGTTCGTACACCTGCTCCTCGATCTCCTTAAGGTCCCGGGTAAGTTCCTCCCCGTATCCGGTAAGGGTTTCAGGGATAATCCCGATCCCCGCAAGTTCCATCTCAGCAAGGATTTCGATGAGGGGCATCTCGATTTCCTGGAAAAGCTTCTTAAGTCCCCGCTCTTCAAGCTGCGGCTTAAAGTGTTCGTACAACCGGAAAGTAATATCCGCGTCTTCAGCAGCATAATCAACCGCCTTTTCCAGGGGGACCATATCAAAGGTATCCCCCTTTGGAACCACATCGTCGAAATGGATTGTCTCGTAATTCAGATAATGGCCGGCAAGACTGTCCATGGTGTAGGATTTCATCATTGTATCGAGGAGCCAGGCGGCAATCATCGTATCAAAGGTCATATTTGCCATCCTGATCCCCCAGCGTTTCATGACCTTATAATCAAACTTGATATTCTGACCAACCAGGGAAAGTTCCGGATCTTCGAGGACCAATCGTAACTTCTCTTTAAGAGTGTCCTCCGGAAGAGGATTCCCGTCAACAACCTTCCGGGGGATGTAACAGCCCTCGTTGTTACCAACCGAGAGGGAAAACCCGACCGGCTCACAAACCATTACATCGAGGCCGTTCGTTTCGGTATCGAAGGCGTAAACCTTTGTCTCTTTCACTTTTTCTATCCAGCGGTCCAGGTCCTCTACGGTCTGGACCACTTCGTAGGTGCCCCGCTGTGCTTTTTCACCTGTTTGCGTGATTGAAGCGCCCCCCTCCCGGCCGCCTACAGCCTGGACAAGGCTCTTCATCCCCTCACGGAGAAAGAGAGAAGATGCCGCACTGAGGTCGACCTTCTCAGTAGAGAGGTCTTCAAGGACCACATTTACAGGCACCGCTGTTTCGAGGGTGATGAGTTCTCTGGAGAGATAGGCAGATTCCTTCCCCTCTTCAAACTTTTTCCTGATCGTGGCGGACAGATCTTCCAGGTGGAGGTAAATCTCATCGAGAGTACCGTAATCTCCCAGGAGCTTTGCCGCTGTCTTTGGACCTATTCCCTTTACACCGGGGATATTGTCCGCCTGGTCCCCCGTCATACTTAAGTAATCAAGAATCTGGTCTGCCCGGACCCCCCAGGTGGTAAAGACATCTTTTTTGCCAAGCTCAATAAATCCCCCTTTATCAGGTTTGAGGACCTTGATCTCCCCCCTTTCTTCAGGAAACAGCTCTCCCGCGCCCTGTTCTTCACCGTCATTTACAAGCTGGAGCAGGTCTTTATCGCTGGTAATCAGGCAGCATTTATCTCCCTGCTCCCTGCACTGAGCCGCGAGGGTCGCCATGATATCATCCGCTTCATACCTGTCGGCCTGGAGGAAAGGGATCCCCATAACCTGTAATATCTCTTTGATTACCGGGACCTGGGCGTGAAGGTCCTCGGGGGCTTTTTCCCTGTTCGCTTTATACTCGGGATACCGTTCATGCCGGAAAGTAGGAACCGGAGAATCGAGAACAACGGCAAAATGAGTGGGACCATGCTCCTGAAAGAGAGAAATAATAGCTCGGAAGAAACCGAACACCGCCGAGGTATTTCGCCCGTCGGGGCTGAAGAGGGGGTTGTGCATAAAAGCGAAGTAGGACCGGTAAATCAATCCGTATCCATCAAGAAGGTAGAGGGTCTTTTTCATGTCCTTATATCTATCCGTTCCGGGCCCCCGGAGACGGCATAGACAGATCGCTTCGGGAGCCGTGTTTTTGCAAGCCTCTTCCCATATTGTTCAAGGATTTCCCGGGCCTTACCGCGGTTCAAATGATTCCGCTTCTGACAGGCAATCCGGAGCTCCTCGATGGAGGTGGAAATCCGGGATACGGGATCTTCCATCCCAGGCTTACAAAGATAATACTCCCTTTTTAGAGGATCGATAACCTTTTTCAGGGCAAATATTTTTTTAAGAGATTCAGACGCGAGGAGATTATGTGTATAAAGGATATCGACATCTTCATCCTGGAGGTCCTTTGCCTCAAGTTCGAGGATTTGAAGATACCGTTTCAACTCTTCATATTGGAGGGAAAGATAACGGCTTAGTAGGATAAGAACAGGGGGATGAGCTTTTTTCACCTTATCCTCGTATCGGCGGAGGTTACCGGGATTACCCGGCGATGTTTACCCCCTGGTTAGGAGGGTTCTGCCGTTCTCCTCCCGATTTTCGTACCACCTGGATCCAGGTATCACGCAAATCGGCAATAAGCTTGCGAATCCCCACGAGAGGATCCAGCTTCTTCTTCATATTCGCATCGAGGATTTGCTTGTTAAAAAACATGTAGAGGCTGAAGAGATTGGAGGCAATATCGCCGCCTTTCTCAAAATCCAGAGAAACCATCAGTTCAGTAATGAGATCCTGGGCTTTGAGGAGGGCTTTATTGACCCTGTCGAAATACTTCGGACCTTTCTCAAGATTTTCAATCGCCAGATCCAGCTGTTTGACGGTTTCGTCATAGAGCATAATTACAAGCTTACCCTGACTGGCGGTTTTTATCTTTGTTTCATGATACGCGTTAAGCTGATTCCTGGTACTCAAAGCAACCTCCCCCTCCTCATATTCCTTTCATTTATCGACGGATGAACGATTAAGCTTGAGGCAAAAACCGCCACCCTATTTGGCCCGTTCTCTGAGTGTAGATACCGGTACAATATCATACCCCCGGGCAATAAGTCCATTGATTAGGACGTCCAGAGACTGAAAAAGATATTCATTTCTGCCGGTTTCCCCAATTCTGATGGGGATGATAGACCCCGGCTTCTTCAGATCGATGATCCGCTCAACAATCTCTGAGGCGGCAAGATAGATCCCCGAAGTCCCTTGTTTTGGCACGATCCAGTCAAGAGGATCCACATCCCGTCCTATATAAATGTAATTCATCTCCCTCGATGCTTCAATAATATCGCTACTTACGAAGTAGTAGGGTGCATGCCAGATCGCTGATAATTCCCGCCCGGTGACATTGAAAAAGTCATCTTCATTGCGGCCCAGTCCCCGTTTGATGAAATCTTTATCTATTCTGAACCGGGAATCGGTCATATTGAAGTAAACATAAAAGAGGGAACCCACCTCATGCCCCGAATCGGCGATCTCCGTTACCGCTTCGGGATGGCGGTGGATGAAATCACCATTGATAAAGAAGGTAGCCCGGATTCCATACTCCCGCAGGGTAGTGAGTATCTCAGTAAGCCCCTCTACCGAATCGATAGCATTGAAAACAAGGGCAACCTCCCGGCGCCGGATTCTGGAACCGTGGATAAAGTTGGTATCATCCACCACCTCATCCTCTTCCGGGAAGGGTTCATAACTTCGGGGCGGAAAACTGAAAAGCTGATCGGTGGAATAAACCTGGACATCCCGAACCATCACCATGTTCTGGTAAGAACCGGAACCAGCTTCTTCGAGGTAGACCCGCAGATCTTCGGTAGAGACAGCCCGGTCCCGGATATCGAAGGTTGACACTTCAGACCAGTTTCCCCGGTCAAATTTATAGGGGGTCCCTTCCTGGGAAACTAAAATTCCATAAGTAGCATCTTCCCAGCCAAAAAGTCCTGGTTGAGAGAGAGCGATAATTCGGGAGGAGCCATCAGAAATATTATGGAGCTCGGTACAGGTACTACCGGCAATGATAAGCTCATTGCTGGTTCTCCAGAGGGCATGAATTGCCCCGGGGTGAGTCAGGGTCTTTTTGATAGTCCAGGATTCATACTTATTAATGATAACGCTATCGGACATCACCAGTGCAATCAGGTCCTCATTGGGAGAAAGAATGATCTCCTGTACCTCGGGGTTCTCTTTTTCGTCAAACACCAGGGTGGTACTCAAGGTCCTTAAATTGAGACGAAAGATCTCCGATTTCAGATCTCCCTTTTCAATATTACCGGTAAGTACGGTGATCAGGTCCTCCGTAGACCAAACCACACTCTTTATCCGGGAATTCCGGGGCAGGAACAGGTAGGGAAGAGACCTTGTCTCACCGGTAGTGAGAAAATCATCCCCCTCGAGATAATAGATGAAGAGGTTTCGCCCCCCCTTATTCAGGAGGATTTTTTTACCATCCGGCGAAATCCAGTAGCTGTCGAAATTTGGATCAAAAGAAAAGGGGATCTTCCCAACGACATCCCCCACCTGGAAAAGTTCAGCATAGAGGGCGCGGGTGAAGATCTCGGCACTTATTATCCGGTATACCAGTGAACCGTCAAGCAGATACAGGTCGTTCTGCTTCGACCAGTCCACATTCCTGATATTTCCCTTACCAAGGCTGCGGTATTCCTCGGAGATAATACGGGAATCCTTAAGCTGTTCCAGGGAGTAATAAAAAATCTCTCCCCCTTTGGCATAGATGAAAAACCGGGAGTCCGGGGACCATGAAACAGAAGGCCCTTTCAGGGATTGTTCAAGGTCTTCGGCAACAGTCACCTTCTTACCTGTCTCAACATTATAAAGCAGAAGATTACCAAAGGCCACTGAGCTGTTTTCGCTATAGAGGATATAATTACCATCGGGGGAAGCTCCAACGAGATTCAGTTTACCCGTTTGTATGGGACCCCCATTCACAAAAGCAGGAAAATCGGGAAGGGGGGTTATATTCCCAAGGTCCCTATCGGACCGGAATACTCCGAAACGGTTCTGGAACTGAAGAACTTCTATCTTATCGAGGTACAGTAATTCTTCCGGAAAGAAGGTCAACTGCTGGATATCTCCCTGCAGAAGATCTGCCTTGAAAAGGGTCCCGTACAAATCATATCCAGGCGCGTCAACGGAAGCCTGGAAGAGTAATTTATTCTCTGGTGAAAGATCCAGACCGGAAAATAGGACCTCCCCCTGAAGAGGAAGAACCACTAACGGAAAAAGCAGTACCCATAACCATCTATTCATATCTCTGTAATTTTCGGCAGTCCGGGGCCTGAAATTCAGCAAAAAGCACCTCGCAGCCCCCTTTAATGGGGATTGGAATGGCAGATTGATCATCTCCTCTCTGAAAGGACAGGATATAACCTCTTCCATTCCCAAATAAGTATAGGTGGTTCTTGCGTTCCACCGCAACAAAAAAAATTAAAGCAATTCTGCCGCCAGCTCCGCCAGAGTGCTGCGCTCAGATTTTACCAGGAGCATATGCCCGAAGATGTCCTGACCCTTGAAAACCTCAACAAGATAGGTCAGACCGTTAGAGTTGGAATCCAGGTAGGGGCTGTCAATCTGGTATGGATCTCCCGAAAGGACAACCTTGGTGCCCTCCCCTGCCCGGCTGACGATGGTTTTTATCTCATGAGGCGAGAGATTCTGGGCTTCATCGATGATGATAAACTGGTTAGGCAGGGAACGCCCCCGAATATAGGTTAAAGCCTCTATCTCTATCAATTTATTGTTGATAAGCGCATCGACACTTTTCATCTTTTCCCGGCGATAAACCGAAAGAATATATTCGAGATTATCAAAAAGAGGCTGCATCCAATGGGAAAGTTTCTCGCTCTTTGCTCCTGGTAGATATCCAATATCTTTCCCCATGGGTACCACCGGCCGTGAAACAAGGACCCGGCTGAAACTATCTCCATCGAGAACCATCTTTAACCCCGCGGCGATAGAGAGAAGGGTCTTCCCGGTACCGGCTTTCCCAACGAGGGTTACCAGCTTGATAGAATCATCCAGAAGGAGATCAAAAGCCATCCGCTGTTCATCGTTCAGGGGAAAGATACCGCTCACCGCTTTTTCCAAATCCGGGACATATTCGAGCATTCCGGTTCTGGGGTTAAACCTGCCCAGGGCCTTACCCTCACCATTCGCTTCCTGCATCATGATGAATTCGTTGGGATGAAGCCGGTCCGGCCACTGAATGGAACCTGTTGTGATAAGCTCCTCAATCCTCTCGGAGGTTGCGTCAGACGGCCTCCACCCGGCATAGAGGCTGTTAATATTTACCTTCTGTTTTTCGTAGTCAACAGCCCGAATTCCCAGGGCTTTGGCTTTAACTCTTGCGTTGATATCCTTGGAAACAAAAAAAACCTGCTTCCCCTCCTTCTGAAGGGTCAAGGCACACATGAGGATTTTGTTATCAACCTTATCCGGCTGCAGTTCCAGAGCAAAATCTGGAGAATAGTGGTGAACCACTCTGAGGATAGAACCATTATCCAGTTTCACCCCCTGGCCCAAGTCCCCATGACTACTGACCTCCGCGAGCCAGCGAATGGCATGCCGTGCGTTTCTCCCCCGCTCATCACTGAAGGTTTTCAGCTTATCAAGCTCTTCTAAAACCCAAAGGGGAACAACCACCTCGTTATCCCGGAAGGAAAGGATTGCGTCAGCTTTATGAATCAAAACATTGGTATCGATAACAAAGGTTTTTATCTCTTTTCCCATAGCACACCCTCTACCTAAAGTGTAAGGTAAATGCTGTAAAAAACAACAACTATAAGATCAAAAATTGGCGAGGGAGATGATGTGGTGCTGTCCCGCAACCTTTAACGCGGAATTTATATCTTTCATCCGAAAGATGACTGCCGCCTGGCGGTCATCCCGATCCAGGGAGGAATAGAAATGGAGGATCTCAATATTGTTCCGGGAAAAGATATCCATAACCCGGGCGAGGCCGCCGGGGTCGTCGGGGACCTCAACGGCAATGACCTGTTCCTTTTCAATTTCAAACCCTTTTTTTTCCAGAAGGGTAATAGCCGCTCCGGTATGATCCGTGATCATCCTCAAGGTACCATCTTCGTTGTAAGATACAGCCCGAATATTAATATCGTTCATGGCAAGAATTCGTATTACTTCCGCGACTCTGCGAATATCCCCTCCAAGGGTTATTGATAGCTCTGGAACAGTCATGAAAATCCCCTCTGCTTTAAAAGCATACTCTATCGGGATATCTCCTATCAGGTCAAGAAGTAATCCGCGAAACATCTTTGCGATATTCTTTTCATTGTTAAAAGTTCATTAGTCTAAAGATACCGTTTCGTATCCCGCCCAATCACACCGGCATGCAATTCAATATGTTCCCGAATGGGACTGGACATGATCTTTGGAATGAGGACCTCCTCAACCTGAAAAAAACCAACCGACGCGGTCATTTCGATCATTATTCTTACCGGCTTTTCCCTGCCTTCGGTGATGGAGACTCTCTTAATCTCCGATGCAGAGTACTTGTGAATGTCCCCGACTCTCGATTCCGCTTTGAGGAGCATCGGGATCCTCGCCCTCCCCCGCTCCATGTCACAACCATCGGCCACGAGAATAACCCCTGCCTCAAGGGAATGGATTTTATGAACAGCCATGTGGCCGATTATCCCCTCGATCGCGAGGGACCGCAGGATCACCCGTTTATTCACATCATCATTGTAAACCCTTTCAAGAACCCTATTGATTACCGGTACAAGGAGATGGATGGAAATCTGCTCATGGTGCTGCCTGCCCACCGACATACCTATATCATGGAGAAATGCGGAAAGGAAGATCGCGACCCTGGAATCTTCCAGCGTGCCGATCTCCTCCTGCTCGAGATTGAACTTGATCCCTTTCGCGGAAAGTAAATCCACAATCCGCATTGCGT
>JAGLYY010000309.1 GCA_023131935.1 Spirochaetales bacterium
CGATGGTAATAATGCAATTGGGCGGGGGAACCCCGCCCCTACGTTGGGACAAATTGTGGGGTTTTTAAAATATGGGGTATCCAAACAAATCAATCAAATGCGGAAAACACCGGGTGTGAAATTGTTGCAACGCAATTATTATGAACATATTATCCGTGATAAAAATGACTACATTCGTATTACAGAATATATTGAAAAAAATCCCATAAAATGGGAATTGGATTCATTAAATCCCGGCAATCAGGAAAAATATCATGGATAAATTAAATATGCATAGAACGGAATAATCTATTTCAAAGGAATTGACATCCCTTGTAATAAAGTAAATACACTTTCTGTCTTTCAAAGGGAATACCTGTATGCGCAAGCTCCATAACGAAAGCACCTTAGAGAGAAAATAAAGAATTATTCTTTCACATTTGAATTTTCAAAGTTTATTTTATCGTGTGCGCGGGATTAATAATTTGGAAGTACGCACGAAGGCCGACTCCAACAATCTGGACCAAGGATGTTATGTACATTGAAAGTCATACCAAGGATAGAATCTGATAACTCTTTGTGTAACAGCATCCGCTACCTCCTGTTTCTCTTTCAACACCTGTCCTACGACGAGGTGGACTCCCTTCGGTCGTGCCTTCACAAAACTTGGGGTAAAAGGTCCGGTCGAAGTAAGTGAGTCAGATGGGTTTAAATGAGAACTGCTGGATGCAATGAAAAAACCCTTTATCAAATATGAAACCAAAACGATTGTAATAAAAACTTTCAGTAACAAACATCGTGTCCCATCGGCGTGACCCCGTACCTTTACCCTATTTACCCGTTGTTCTAATAACTTTCTTCATCCAATCTGTTGTTCGAGTGCCCTCGTTGCCCTTTCCATACATGACAGGTATACTTCATAGCATGTCTCATACTTTTTTCGCGACCTGTCCATTACACCTCGAGGACCTTCTTGCCGGGGAACTAAAAAGTTTTCATGCCCGGGATGTATACATCCACCCATCGGGGGTGGAGTGGAAAGGACCATTAGAAACAGCATACAGGTGCTGTCTCTGGTCCCGAATCGCGAGCAGGGTGTTCCTTACACTCGAAAAGTTCAATGGGACCGATAAAGAGACCCTTTACGAAAGAACAAAAGAGTACCCCTGGGAGGAACATATCCACCCCGAAGGGACCTTCGCCGTGGATGCTACTACCCGGAGCGCTGATATTACTCACTCCGGTTACACCGCGTTGCTTGTCAAGGACGCAATCGCCGATCGGTTTCGAGGCCTCTACGGAAAGCGTCCCACAGTGAAACCGGACTATCCTGATGTTCAAGTATCCACCAGGCTTTACCGGAATGAGGTTACCCTGTCACTGGATATTTCCGGAGAGAGCCTGCACAGACGCGGCTATCGCACTGCTCCCGGCCCTGCTACCCTTAAAGAAAACGTTGCGGCAGGGATCCTCTACCGTGCCCACTGGCCAAAAATTGCGGAACAGGGGGGCACTCTCCTAGACCCGATGTGTGGAACAGGAACTCTGCCCATAGAAGCAGCTCTGATAGCTACCGACTTTGCTCCAGGGACCCTCCGTTCCTACTTTGGTTTTCTCGGATGGCTTCAGCATGATGAGGGGATCTGGGAATCCTTAATCCGGGAAGCTGAAACCCGCCGAAAGGAGGGGATGAACCGAAAGCTGAAAATATACTGTTCCGATCACCACTCTGCCGCTGTTGCCGCTACCTGGAAAAATATTGAACAGCTGGGTTTGCAAAAAATCATCCACTGCGAACGAAAAAGCCTGTCAGAAATACGCCCTCCGGGGTCCAGCGATATGGGGTTGCTTGTTGTTAATCCCCCCTATGGTGAACGTCTCGGGAAAGAAGACCATCTGGAAACCCTCTACCACACCTTCGGTGAGGTGATGCGAAATCATTTCAGGGGCTGGCATGTTGCCCTGTTCTCGGGGAATGATGAATTGGCAATGACGACGGGTCTTGCGCCCGATAAAGTTAACACACTTTACAACGGTTCGATTCCCTGCAAAATTTTTCATTATTCGATTTTCAGCAAAGAGGAACATAAAAAACACCGGGAAAAGGTGAAGCCCCTCACTCCCGGGGCGCAAATGTTTGCCAACAGGCTAAAGAAGAATCTCAGGATAACAGGAAAATGGGCGAAAAAAGAGGGAATCACCTCCTACCGCTTATACGACGCCGATATGCCGGAATATTCAGCGGCGATTGACTACTTTGAGGGAAAATATCTCCACATCCAGGAATACGCCGCCCCTGCTGAAATCCCACTGGAGAAAGCAAGGAAACATCTTAAGGAGCTCTTATCGGCGATCCCTCATGTCCTCGATGTAGAGAAGCAGCATATATACCTTAAACAGCGGTCCCGGCAGCGGGGAAAAAAGCAATACCGGAAAATTGGCAGGATGGGAAAAGAGCAGATAATACGGGAGGGCGGTTTTCAGTTTTATGTAAACTTCACCGATTACCTCGACACGGGGATTTTCCTCGATCATCGTTTGACCCGGAGGATCATTCAGTCAGAATCGAAAGACAGGCATTTTCTCAATGTATTTGCCTATACCGGCACCGCGACAGTTTACGCGGCCGGCGGCGGAGCCTCCAGCACCACCACGGTTGATACCTCCGGTACCTACCTGGCCTGGGCGGAACGAAACATGATTGTAAACGGTTTTAAGGGGAATAATCACCGGTATATCCGGGAGGACGCAATAACCTACCTCTCAGGCGAAAAGAGGAAATACGGTCTCATTTTTATCGACCCGCCTACCTTCTCAAACGCAAAAGACAGGAAGGAGATATTCGATATTCAACGGGACCATGTCCGGCTGATAACCCTTGCCGCGGGATTACTGAGCGGCCAGGGACAAATCATTTTCTCAACAAATTATCGAAAGTTCCGGATGGACTACGATTCTCTCAAGAACTTGAGGATTGAAGATATCACTTCAAAGACCATCCCCGGGGATTATACGAGGCATAAAAAAATTCATTATTGCTGGACCATTCGAAGTTGATTTCTATGAAGTTTTTTCAATATCTCCCGCGTTCTCTTCCTTGTTCCACAGAAGGAGAGAGAAAACAATGAACCCAAATCCCGATAAGAATATTACGATCCCCGCGATGGAGGAGATACCATCTGACATTTCAATCATGTTTCACTACCGGTTCACTCTTAAAGTATGAATTTTGCTTTTGGCGGGATTCCGCCTGTTCCCAATAAGAGACAGCATACCACATTTTTCCTTGAAAGGGAAAGAGTTTTTTAACAATAACTTTTACATTAACTATAAATAAAACTGGATAGAATTACTGGCAGGATAAAAAAATCCATTTGCGGGGGATGGCTATTGCCCTTATACTCTAATATTGGAGAGTATGCGGGAGAGAAATGGATGCGGGATTTAAAAGAATATGGTGAAAAAACATCGGCGTATGAACTTTTTACCCATCTCTATATCCGTATCGTCCGGCATGAAATAACAACCTTCTCCGAGCTTTTACAGTATACCGAATCGGTCCCTCCCTCAAAAAAGAAGGAATACGCCCTGCGTAACGCCTTCATTCTCATTCAAAAGCTCAACTGGGGTTTCTTTAGCGACCTTTCCCCGGATGAATATCCAAAACTCTGGAGAGAATTGATTATTCAGGATCGAAACTACCTGTTCGCGGGAAATCTGAAACAGAATATGACCATAACGAACGTGTATGTCAGCTTTATTGATATTCATGGATACACCGCTTTCTGTATCAAGTCCGGAAATAATACCTCCATGCTTCAACTTCTGGATGAGTTTATTGAAAAAGATATTAAAAAGATCTCCAAGGAAAATCATGTCATAAGCCGGAGGGCCCGCGGGGATGAGATTATCCTGGTAGGAACATCTGCACTGGATATCGTAAAAGCCACGATTGCGATAGCCGATTATTTTTCCCGAAGGCGCATAATAAAGAGTGATGCCCTTGTCCGGGACCGAAGCGGTAGAACGGTTATCCTGCCGGATATGAGCATCTCTGCCGGCATAGCTGGAGGAAAGAAATACACCCCCCTGATTATTACCTCTCTGGGAGATCTTTCCGGCACGGTAGTAAACACAGCTGCCAGGCTTCAGGTACAAGCCAACCGGATCTCAAGCAATTCCAACCGAATCCTGATAACCCAGCATATTTCGGTAAATTTCATAGCCGAAGCAAAAAAAACGGAAGACCCCCTTTTAAAGAAAAACCTCATCAATTTTTTCTATGTTGGCTCGGTGAGTTTCAAAGGGGTCAACCTGACCCTTTTTGAGATTATTATTGATCCCAAAGAGAAATTCCGAATGAATTATCAGAACCAGATGGTCCGGTTGATTGAATCGCTGAAGAAAAAAATATGGACCGACCAGGTTTTTATTAATCTGATCGATCTTATCTGCCAGTACGTCAAACATATCCATCATTTCGAGATACACCTCGTAGAAAGCGTCGATGGGGCCATCTCTCTGAGCAATGGCACCCTTATCCGTCTGGCCCAGAAAGCCAGGGACCAATACCTCAATACCAAAGAGTATTCACAGGCAATTGATACTCTGGAGAGAACCATCGAGTTTCTCTCCCAGATCCCCGGAATTGATTACTT
>JAGLYY010000031.1 GCA_023131935.1 Spirochaetales bacterium
GAGATAAATCCGAATCGTTGGGATAAGGCAAGGAGTCTTTGAAATTCGATATCGTTACCCAGTGGCTGATCGGGTGAAAGAAAATTTCACCTTCCTCCTTGCAGAGCTCACTCTGGTGCTGAGGTTAAGAAAGTCCCACATGATCAAAGCTTTGACACCGATTCAGATTTGCGTATAATGTGAAGAATGAAGACACGACCCCGATGGTTTCCTTAATAAGGGTCAAAGGCAGACTTGACCCCATTTAATTGCTGGACGGCCTCTGGGAAAGAGCGCTTCCAGCCGCTGATTTCGATTTTTTGCTGGTCCTACCATCCCGGAGGACCTTAGAGGCGGAACTCGCCGCCCTTTTCGAAGTGACTTTTTTCGGGGCTTTGGTTTGGGATAGAGCGCTTCCGGAGGCAGTTTTAGATTTGTTCCCGGTATTTTTGCTCCGAAGGGTTTTCGAGGCGTTGCTAGCTGCTTTGGGTCGAGTTACTTTGGATTTAGCCATTTTGTGATCTCCTATATTTTTAAGGGTTAAAGAAGGGGCAACTGAGATCGTTTCATTCAGTGCATCCGAAGCCTACTTGCTTTTGCACTCATTGCACTGTTCTTTCGAGGGCCGGGAGTTGGTCTTTTTCCAGCCCGGTGCAGGATAATGGTTCTTGGAGCATGAAGTTTCCCAGTGGTAAGTATCAGATCCCTCTTTATGGTAATATGGTGCGCTTGGTGTCGACATGGTATCACCCCCTTTCAAGTGGAATTGGTGAATCGATCTTGTTGCCCCATTCTGTCTCTCAATATATGTTGCCGGTGAGTTTTGTTTTTTTGCCAAAAATTCTGAGAAAATTTTATTCTACTGTACAATAACGGAATCCTTTGACAAATCCGGTCAAAACGTAGAATATTTCATGAAACTGAAAAATATTGGCAAGATGTCTGCTATTATCGGCATAATACAATACAAGGCAACAATTCAGCAGGATGGAAAGCATGCTACAACATTCATCGAAGTATGATCCCTCGATTCATGAAGAGCTGAGAAAGGCAGATTGGGATGCCGCTCTCCCGAGGGTGTTGAAGTACGCTGTGTCCCGAGCCAACATATTTAGATGGCTTGGTGATGAGGTTGAACCGGAGGCACTTGTACAGGAAGCTATTGCACGAGCTTACGGCAATGGAACCAGAGGAAATTACAGGAACTGGAACACAGAAACATGCCCGGATCTTGCAAGTTTCTTAATCGGTATAATACGAAGCATGACCAGTCACAAGGCCGAGCATGAAGCGGAATTTCCAAGCGAGTCGCTTTTTAATGAGGATGGTTCCCCTAAGGACAAAAAGATTCTGAAATCTGCTGATGAAACAGCAGGAGCATTTAAACCTAAAACCCCGGAAGAGGAAATTATAGAAAACGAAAATCTTCAGGCCTTCAAGGATCAGCTGGATCGCCTTTCCGATGGGGATGAAGATTTGGGGATGGTTATATTATGCATAGAAGAAGGAATCAGTAGGCCACGACACATTGTTGAGGAGACAGAATTTGACAAAAAGAAGGTCAATAACCTCCTTAAAAGGCTTCGTCGTAAACTTGAAAAACATAACCCGAAAATGAAAAGACAATCTTCCAAAGAAAGGCGGGAAGAATGAGCATAAATAGAACAAAATACCTGAAGACCCTGGACACGCTCACCGATGCTTTAGGCAGGAGCGAAGGGCAATCTGTTGATGAGGTAAAGGCCGAGCTTAGGGATGAGGGGATCGATGTCGAGGCTGCATTGACTCGTCTTAAGAATGTTCAGCAGCACATATCCATGGTGGCAAAAAGGTCGGTCCTGGATACTGCAAGGGAAAAGAGGCTTAAGCTGGTCGAAAGGGGACATGAGTTCATCGGCATATTTAGCAATTGGACAAGGGACCAGATAATTGAAAGGATTAAGGAGTTGAGTAGCCCAGAAGCTGGTTTTGCCTATCGAGATCTGGAAGCCCTAGGAACAGAGGAAATGGCCTCAATTCTGGAAGACCTCGAAATGGCTCATCGAAGTGCCATGGAAGAAAGCGACGATAGTGAGGGATATTGATTTCAAGTTGATTGAAGCTGAGCGCCTGGCTTCAAAGACTATTGATGAGTTTGGGATTTGTTTACCTGAACATATCCGGATTCGGGATATTGCCTTTGCCAAGGGTGCAATGGTTGTTGAGCAGAGACTCACGCGAGCTGCAGCAAGTATTGTAAAGATCGGTGATCATGCCACCATCAGGATTCCCCCGACTGACACTCTGGAGAGAAAAAGATTCAGCATTGCACATGAATTAGGGCATCTTTTGATGGGCCATGTCGAATCAATCCAAAGGGTATGCAGCGATGACGATATGATGAATTGGTATCAGGGCAGTCAGGAGACCCAAGCGAATTTTTTCGCGAGTGAACTGATTCTCCCTACCAAGTTGGTCAGCAGACGATGTGATATTGGAAATATAAGCTTTGATCCTGTAAGACAAATAGCCAAGGATTTCAGGGCATCATTGACCGCAACAGCAATAAAGTTTGTCCGATTGTGTCCTGAAAAATGTGCGGTCGTATATTCCACGAAGGGCAAGGTCAAATGGTTCTACAAAAGTCCCGATTGGTGGCCATTCATCCACAGGGATCAAAAACTCGATAAGAGAACGTTAGCCTACGATTTTTTTATAGGTGAGCCGATGGAACCCGAACCAGTTGAGGTAGACGCCGATGCATGGGTTGAAAGCCGGGGACTCGATGAAATCGTTGAGCATTCAATTGCATCATCCCAATATGGTTTTGTCCTCTCCCTCCTCTGGATCAAACCATGATAACGTATCTGGAGGATCTCCCTCACCTGCTCAATCGTAAACCTTCTTTTCCCACCCACTTTTTTCGCTTCCGGGTATTTGCCAGGCTTAATATTCAAAACTTTACATAAATCTTGGGTTGTGTAATAATTCTTAATTGGCAGGTTGAGGTTATTTACAGGCGTTTCAGGCGGTTTGAGGTAGGTCGGTGGTGGGTCAAAGGGCATATAACTTATTGAAATCATAGGGAGGTCATCGGGTTCGACTCCCGCTGCCTCCACCAAGTTTATCTAATAAATTCAGTTACTTAACTAACCTATTCAATAGTGGACAACTAATATGAGTACTTTAGCATT
>JAGLYY010000310.1 GCA_023131935.1 Spirochaetales bacterium
CTTCAATCCTCTTCACGAGACGTTTTTTATGAAGATTCAGAAGCCTTGTGCCGCTCGTATTGGCCTCAAGATTCATGTTTTGGGAGAGTTCTTTTGCAGTGAGTTTGCCATTTTTAAGTATCAAGTCCAGGGTTTCTTTGAGATAGTTATGGAGGCTTCCTAAAAGGACTTTTTGGCCATTCCTCTTCTGGGCAATAGCAGCAAGGCCTTTTCTCTCAAGGGCAACCTCTATATTTTCCTCTTGGTTTTCATTGAGGCCGGTTAAAATAAAATATTTATTTCCATATTCACCGCCCAAAAGCCTGGATATGAGCTTTGCTACTATCTCATCAGCACACGAATAATCAATGATCCCTATCTTAGAGAAATCAAGCGCTATCACAGCACCGACTTCCTCTTTTGCAATATCCCTCTCTATTCGGTTCCGCACAACCTGCCCGGAAGGCCTTGTAACAAGATCACTTGAGCCATTTTTAAGCTCTTCTTTAAGAAGTTCATTAAGATCGTATTTATACATATCTCTTTTATTCTATCTTATTATATCGTCGAGAGCTGTGGCTATTGAGCCATACCAATCAATATAATCACCAAGCTTATTTTCGAGTATTTTTAATTCATCCTCTGTGAGTTCTCTTGCCAATTCCTGATCAGCTACATTTTGGAGATCCTCAATATTTATGGAATAAATGATTTTCTCTCTATACATAATCTCTCCCCTGCATATATTTTTTAGTTTCCAGTTGAAAATTTAAAGAATAAGTCTTCCTCTTTTGCAATATCAGTCTCTATTCGGTTCCGAACTACCTGCCCGGATGGCCTTGTAACAAGATCACTTGAGCCATTTTTTAGCTCTTCTTTAATAAGTTTATGAAGATCGTATGTATAAATATATTTCATTTAATATCCATATATCTTTTCATATCTATCTTCAGCCCATTTCCATATGGACACATCGTAATAATCCGATTTGTTTATTTCTTCAGGTTCGTACCCATGATCATGAGCTACCTCTCCGAAGGCAGTTTTTGCTTCATGAAACGAAATAAAATGCATAACTTCACTGGTTATTCCCTTTTCAACCACAACAACTAAATACTCTGCCATACTTCCACATCCTTTCTTTTCCATTTCAATCTTTCATGTTTCAATTAGCTCACTCAATCCATATTTGATAATGGAAGGGTTTGTTTAAAGGTGTTTGGCCTGTAACTGTTCAGCAATTAAATTATGAATCTCCATCCCGCATTTTTCACAGAGAACGGTTATCCATGATTCAGTCTTGTCAGGATAAAAACCAAGCCCATTATAATCGCCTTCAAACTGTTCAATACTTCCAACTACCGTTGCATATGCCTTTTCACCCTCATTCAATTCCTCAAAACATCCTGTACATTTCATGAAAAAACCTCTTTAATTGATAAAATATTCTCAAAAACCGAATTTATTTAATTATTTCTATTAGTTGTTGAAGCCAATCTTTTTTTAGCTATATTTAAGTATTCTACATTATTATCAATACCGACAAATTTTCGATTTTGCTTTTTGCATACAACCCCTATTGTACCACTACCGCAAAATGGGTCAAAAACCAAGTCACCAGTGTTACTGGATGCTAATATAGCTCTTTCAATGACTCCTTCTGGCTTTTGTGTCGGATGTTTGCCAAAAACTTTTTCAGAATGATCAACTGACGGCATTTTCCAAATATCTCTCCACACAGATTTTATCGTTTTCCCGTTTGAAATAGCTTTTAGTATTTTATAATTAAAAGTATGTTTTGACTGTTTGGTTTTAGCAGCCCAAATAAGATGTTCAGAGG
>JAGLYY010000311.1 GCA_023131935.1 Spirochaetales bacterium
ATTATCAGGATTGCTTGTTATGAGCATCCTGTAGTGGACCCGCATGTTTCACATTTCAGGCAGGTCCCGTTCCGGACAAGGGTAAAATGTCCGCAGTTAGGGCAGGGGTCCCCTTCATACCCCTGAACACGAGCCACCTGTGCTTTGTTGAGGGATTGCCTTCCTTCGGTTTCCAGGTTCTGAGAACTTGATGTGGAAGCTTTCTGCAGCACCGGCTGCTTGGTCGCTGTTGCACTCAGATCTTCAGGTTTCACCTGGACAAGATCTGTCCTGTTGAGGTAGGTCAGGGCCAGATCCCGGAAAATAAAATCCAGAACAGAGGTGGAGATCTTGATGTTATCATGCCCCCGAACCATACCGTTGGGTTCAAACCGGGTAAAAGTAAAGGCATCTACATATTCTTCTAACGGTACTCCATACTGGAGTCCCAGAGATATCGCGATAGCAAAGTTGTTAAGAAGTGACCTGAAGGCGGCGCCCTCTTTGTGCATATCAAGGAAGATCTCACCAAGAATACCATCCGCATACTCACCGGTCCTTAAGAACAGGCTATGTCCCCCGATCTTTGCCTTCTGAGTATAACCGCCCCGCCGGTTTGGAAGGGGTTTTCGTTCCATCCGGGATAATACATGCTGAAAGGATTTTTTCTCCCGCATTGACAGTCTGTTCTCGATAGCAAGGAGCCTGTCCGCAATTTCGTCCGCTCCCGGGGAAAGAGAACTCAAAGGCTGACTCAGTTTCGAGCCATCCCGGTACAGGGCAATGGATTTTAACATCCGCTCCCATGCCAGCATGTGGGCCCCCTCAACAGCTTCCACTGAAGTGTTGGCAGGCATGTTGATGGTTTTCGAAATGGCACCGGAAACGAAGGGCTGGACCGCGGCCATCATTTCAATATGAGCAAGCCAGGGGATACTCCTTTTCCCGATCCGGCCTGAGGGATTTGCGGTATCGAAGACTGGAAGGTGTTCCTCTTTAAGATGGGGGGCCCCTTCGAGGGTCATGGTTCCACAAGTGAAGAGGTCCGCCATTTCAATTTCCTCGGAAGAGTAGCCCAGGTGAGCGAGGAGATCGAATCCCGGGAGATTGTAAGTTACCCTGGGAATCCCAAGGGAATCTTCAAGAAAGGATTCTCCTATCAGAAAGGGGAGGAAAGCGGACTTCAGGGAAACCGCGCTCTTAATCGCGCCCTCAATGCGCTTGATGACCTCGTCAGGAAATCCCCGGGTTTTCAGGCTGGCAGTTGAAACACCGGGAGATCCCTCAAGTGTACCGTGTCCCATACAATACCGGGTGATGTCCTGTATCTGATCGTCTGAATACCCCAGAACCTCCATGGCATGAGGAATAGATCCATTGATGATCTTGAAATAGCCGCCGCCGGCAAGTTTTTTGAATTTTACCAACGCGAAATCAGGTTCCACCCCGGTGGTATCACAATCCATCAGCAGGCCGATGGTACCGGTCGGCGCAATCGCCGTAACCTGGGCATTCCGGTATCCATGTTTATTTCCAAGATCAAGGGCCCTGTCCCAGCAAAGACGGGCAGTATTTAAAAGCTCCGGCGGGCAGTGTTCTGAGGAGATTGCCATGGGAAGAACCGATAGATCTTCATACTCCTCAGAAAGCCGGTCGTAGGCAGCCCGTCGGTGATTTCGAATAACTTTGAGCATTGTATCTTTATTCGCTTCAAACCTGGAGAAGGGTCCAACCTCTCCCGCCATCTCGGCGGAAACAGCATAGGCCTGGCCTGTCAGGATCGCAGTCAGTGAAGCAGCGATCGCCCTGCCCTCCTCGCTATCGTAGGCTTTTCCCATGACCATGAGCAATGCACCGAGATTCGCGTATCCAAGACCCAGGGTCCTGAAATCGTAGCTCTTCCTGGCGATTG
>JAGLYY010000312.1 GCA_023131935.1 Spirochaetales bacterium
ATTGCATGAAGATAATCATCAACTTTAAACTCTCCCCCCCGCTTATCGAAATAGGCCATGAGGTTAAGAGAGGCAAGGTTACAGGCAGTATCATCCAGGAACATGTACTCTGAACAGGGGTTCGAGCCCCGAATCTCTCCATCCACCGGGCAGGTATGCCAATCGTTCACAGTGGAATGAAACTGCAAACCGGGATCGGCACAAAGCCAGGCTGATGTCGCGATCCTGTTCCAGAGATCTCTTGCCTTAACCGTTTTCTTCACCTCCTCCGATACGCGCTCGGTAAGGTCCCAATCCCGGTCATCAAGAACGTTACGCATGAAGTCGTCGGTTACCCGAACGGAGTTGTTTGAGGATTGACCGCTGACAGAATTATAGGCCTCTCCCTCCCAGTTTGTTGTAAACTCTTTTATCTCAGGATGGGGGACCCCCTGCTTCATCAGGTGAAGAATCTGGTAGAGAAAAGGCCCGGGGACCCCATCATTCATCGCCATCCGAATGCTCTCTCCAAGAAGCTCATTGTCCTCAGGATTTAGGGCATCCTCACGGGGACCGCTATAATCTTCAACAGTTTTACTGATCTCCTCTACATGCCTCTTCAGGGAGCGGCTCCCTGCTACAAGTGAAGCAACCTTGAACTCTTCCTTATGCTTCCAATCGATAAATTCCTCGATATCGGGATGATCAGCATCGAGAATCACCATCTTGGCAGCCCGCCGGGTTGTCCCACCACTCTTTATTGAGGAAGCGGACCGGTCAGACACCTTCAGGAAGGAAAGTAAACCCGAAGAGATACCGCCGCCACTTAAGGCTTCTCCGGAAGCCCTGATATTGGAGAAGTTAGTTCCGGTACCGGATCCATACTTGAAAAGCCGTGCTTCCCGGGTAATGAGATCCAGGATCCCCCCGTCGTTCACCAGGCTATCGTCAATATCCAGAATAAAACATGCATGGGGCTGAGGATGCTCATATGCGTTTTGGGATTTCTGAAGTTTACCGGTCTTATGGTCAACATAGTAATGTCCCTGAGGAGGTCCGGTCATCCCATATACCGCGTGAAGTCCTGTGTTGAACCACTGAGGGGAATTTGGAGCAGCCATTTGCCGGGCCAGCATGTACCGGACCTCATCGAAGAAAGCTTCCTCATCCTCTTTCCCATCAAAAAGGTCAGCGCGTTTTCCCCAGAGGGTCCAGGTATAAGCGAGTCTGTGAAAAACCTGACGGGCATCGCTCTCATAACCGTTAGTCCCGCTGGCCTCCGGCACTCCGGTTTTCCTGAAGTACTTCTGGGCAAGAATATCGGTTGCGATCTGCGACCATGTTGAAGGTACGATGACATTGTCCATGGTAAAAATAACGGTTCCATCGGGGTCCCGGATCTCAGAAATCCTGGTGACCCATTCTATACCTGCATAGGGGTCCCGGTTTTCCCGGGTAAACCAACGTTGAATTTTCACAGGGCTGCTCCTTAGGCTTTTTTTCTATAGTGTTGCTTGTGGATTACTGAAATAAATTACACTATATATGGTGTAGTCTTACCACATATCAGAAATGAACACAAGAGAGGAAAAGGAATTATTGAAAAGAATTCCATTATTTTTTTACTTCGAGGGTGAGGTTTTTCCCCGGGTGTATTCCGAATAGTCCAAAAACTAAATTTTCCAAATTTTCTGCGTACCTCAGAAAAGTCTCAGGATACTCTGCCATCAGGATATCAATAATTTCCTGGGATTCAGGCCTGAATCTTAACATCCTTGGAATCGTATAGTCCCAGTAATAAGCCTCCACCCTTTCTACAGGCTGCTGAAGCAGGTAAGCCTGAAACTCATTTACTACCAGATAGGGGTCATCGGCGTTATAACCACGCCAATCCAGAAAAACCCTCCAGAATTCCTGTTCTACAGGGGCCATCTCTTCCCAGATCCTTTGAACTCCTTCTCGAAAATCGGCGCTCCCGAAATACACTCCATGGTATCCCTCATGGGTAAGAAATAGATTGCGGAGATAAGCATCTGAGCTCTGGGAGATCGACAGGATCCCGCCGTCACCAGGAAGAATCAAATTATCCTTGATGTTGATAATATCATTGGCCAGGAGAATCTGAAACAACTCCATCTCCTCGTCATCCAAGGGGAAATTCTCAATTGCGGCCTTCTGGTAGAAACGGGCAAGATCCTCCGCCCGGTAATCATGAGCGTTCCAGCTGTGTTGGTTCTCTATTGTCTCATCGGAGTGCAGAAAACCCGCATACCCCCGCTTTTCCACAAAGAAGGCAAGTCTATGAAAAAAGTTAGACTGCACTTCGTAATCCTTGGTATCCATAACCAGGATTTTGGGAAAGAGGTTCCAGGAAAAAAGTTCATAGCGTTCATTCCTCCAGAAACCGGGATCATAACCCAGGATAGCCCCAAAATCCGCGGGGATCGGGAGGGGTTCCTCCTCAGGAGCAAAGGAAATGGGAGCAATCTGTATACTCTCCAAAGTAAAACCTGGGTCAAACGCAGTGATAGAGAGAGTATCGGGAAGTAAATCGATGTTTGCTGTATAAAGATGGACCTGCCCACCCCCTTTTGCCGGATGGAGATAAAATTCCCTCTTCCCTGAATGGGAACTGGCAGAAAGAGTAATTGGCTCCTGTTGATCTGAAGGGCTGTATTGATATGCAATTGAGATCTTCAGTTGATCGGATATCCCGAGAAGTTCCTTTGCCCCTCCCCTGATTTTCATGTCCCATATCGTCTCAGGATTCCCCTCGTGAATAGAAAGGGAGATCCCTTCAGATATCTCAATCCCTTTTTCGACGATACTTGCGCCAAAGAAGGGGGGAGACAGGGAAGCCTCCAGAATCGCAAAGGAGGGATCAGGTTCACTCACCTTGATACCGGAAACCTCGGTGGTGCCGGTAAGCCTGATATAATAACCTAAAGGGTGCCCCCCTGTTTCGGGCAGCAGATGCTGTGAAGCTTCTGAATCGGTAATGATAGAAATTGTCACCGGAGTCTCCGACCTGTATCGGATCATCAAGGTATCGAGATCCGGAAGGAGGTTGGCGGTAAAACGGTAATGAATCCCCCCCCTCTTTTCTTTGGCCGCGATACCGATCTCCCCTCCATCACCATCTTCGAAGGGGAATGGAGCCGGCTCGGAACCGCAGGAATAGAGGAAGAAAAGGAGTATTATTACTATTTCAGAAAGATGATACTTCGAACGAGTAATTCCGCGACCTCCCGTTTTCGTGATGGGGGAAATTCCTGGTCCTCCCGGATAAAGGTTTCAAAGCGCCCTTTAAAATTCTCCGGAAGGATGGGTAGATTATATACTTGCCGATAGAGTTGACGCCCTGATGGTTCAAACTGCTGATTAATGACGAATAACATACTGGTAAAACTCTTTAAAAACCCCGCCTGGGATATCAGGGTGAAATATAAATCATTCCGAAGCACAGCGTTCTGAAAATCCTCAAAATAATGCTCTATCGTCGCCTGCGAACCATCACGAAGTTTTTGCCAGAAATTTTCAGGCATATTTTCCAGCCGTTCCCTGATCTCTTTTATCCAGTTGCTTCTTTGCATCAAGACCTGCCCCTTCTGCAGGCGGTAAAATATATAGGTCCCGGTCTGCCGGAATACCATCAGATTTTCCTTATTGAAATCGAGGATTGTTTCGATTCTATCCATCTGTTTATACTCAATTCGGACAGGAATTGTATCAATAAGAAAACGGTCTTTTTTCCCATAGGCAGAGGATTCAAAGGCCCCGGCGTCAATAAAAGTCTGGTGCCGCACCTCGGGGTCAGGAAGGTCCTCACGATAATACGCATCAAGACTTATGTGAAAATATGGATCGGTAACATCCAGATCAATATCACTGGCAAGGACGACGGTGTCCACACACCCCCACTCTACAAGCCTGTTTGCCAGGTCTTCGGTGATAAGCTTTACCTTTCGCCTCATTACTCCCCCTCACTTCAGTTATCTTATCATACTCTCTTTACCAGATAAAGCTCTTCGTGGCATTCTTAATGCGTATGTATCTTTTAGCCATCACACCACCTGGAAATATCGAGGTCCTGCTGCAGGAGCAGCGGTCTGAAATCTACTCTAAAACAGGAGATGCAAGCGCCCTTGCCCTGCCCCCCCTCATCCCCCTCGCGTGGTATACCTCGGAACCTGCCGTTGAGAAAAAGTTACTGAAAATTGAGGGGCCTAGAAGGATTGATCTTGGCATGTGGGTCCCTTTTAAGAATGGATTATACCGGGAGATGAAAGACCGAACTTTATGGGACCAGGCAGCGGGACAGCTTCCAAGCCCCTCCAGCCGAAACATCCCATTTGCCCCTTTTCCGGGGATATTCATGGCTAGCCAGAATGAGAATATTTCTCCTCCGGAAAACCCGGTATCTCTGGGTTGGAAGGCAAAATCCCTTAGCTGCTACCAGATAGAATGGAAAACCGAAATATGGTATGAAAATCTCGCGTGGAAAGAGATCTGGAGTATTCCGATATAGTCATTTTACCATGACATTCACACGGTTTCGGCCTGAGTCCTTTGCGCGATAGAGCGCTTCATCCGCTGCCGCGGTAAGATCTTCAGCGGAGCTGAAGTCAGGAAACTGAGCAATACCACAGCTGAAAGTTACCTTGAATTGAGTATCCCCCGAACGCTGAAGGATCTGCGAAAAATTCTCCCGCAACCCCTCCATGACTATCCGGGCGTCCTCGATGTTCGTATTGAAGAGGATAACCGCAAACTCCTCCCCCCCATAGCGGCCGATGATGTCACTCCTTCGGAGTCGTTCCCGCAGCAGGTGGGAAAGAGTCTTTAAAACTCTGTCCCCTATAAGATGACCATAGGTATCGTTTACCTTTTTAAAAAAATCTAAATCGAGCATTGCAAAGCAAAGAGTAGAACCAGTTCTTTCCGCCCGCTTTATTTCTCTATTTAACTGTTCCTTCAGGTTTGAATGATTGAGAAGGCCGGTAAGGGAATCGCGCTCGATAAAGTACCGGAGACTTCTGGTTCGTTCAACCCGGGTGGAAATAACCTTTACCAGATGTTCCGGTTTAACCGGTTTAGCAAGAAAATCATCACCCCCCTGCCAGATTGCCTCAATTTGCCGGTTCAACCGCTCTTCTACTGAAAGAAAGATAATCGGGATGGTGATAAAAGCCTGCTGCTGCCGAATAATCGTAAGGAGCTCGGTTCCGCTGCACCCGGGCATATACATATCCATCAGTATAAGCTCCGGTCTTGCCTCTACAAGGATCTTCAGGACCTGTTGAGGGTTCGAGGCAACAGAGGTAATCATCCCTGCCTGCTGAAGAATCAGTGCATGATAAGCTATTTGCTCCGGCTCATCATCTACAATCAGTATGTGATAGGGTTCACTCATCAGCCTTTTTGCGTAGCTTTCTATTCTGTCCACTATGAGATCAACATCAGTTGGAATATGAAAAAAGGCGTCTCCCCCTGCCCGCACCGAGACCAACCTGAGGTCGAAATCACCATGTTGGGATATAAAGAAAATCCGAAGGACAGTGCTGAAATGTTTTTTTAATTCGGTGAGTTTCTTCCGGTTCTCTATCTCACTGAGAATCGAGGCATTGATAATGAGGATTTGTTCTGTGTCGGGTAAAAGAGCCTCCTCAATCCCCTGGAAAGCCGTAATTTTCTCTATTGTATACCCAAAAAGCTGAAGCTGATTGGAAAGTTCATCTTCCTCGCTTGTCGCATCATCGAGGAAATATATGATCCTTTCCGATTCTTTAAGGGGAAGGTCAACAGGAAATGTTCCCAGCTTGCCGATGATTCCATGGTCAGATTCAAGCTTATCCATAATCTCCTTAAGATTCTGAATCTGGAGTTCTCCCAGAGCTTTCCCTCCAAGCACCTCTTTCGCTATGTTTTCTATCTTTTTTGTTCTCTCGGAAAGGTTTTTATATCCAAAAGTCGCACCGGACCCCGCGAGTTTATGGGCAGCCAAGACAAGAGCATCGGCGCAGGCAGAATCATCAGGTGATTTAATGAACTCTTCCAATTGTTTTCGCAATTCCTTTATTCGTCCCGGAAGAGATGATTTAAAATGATCTAGTAAATTATCGAGTTTTTGCTGAATCGATGAAGAAATATCACTCATAACTATTCAGTATAGAGAAAGTGAGGCTATCATGCAAATTCATTGTTCTTCAACATCCTGTTTATATTGCAAGAATAGACTAATTAATCTATAATTACACTGTTATGGCAGAACAGAAACAACTGACAACGAGCCTTGAAGATTATCTGGAGGCTATTCTGCTCCTTGAACGGAAAAATCGGGTTGCCAGGGTAAAAGATATCGCCTGCCTCCTTCAGGTACAGATGCCCTCGGTAACCGGCGCTCTTCGATCCCTCAGGGATAAGGAGCTGGTGAATTATAAAAAGAATTCCTTCATCTCCCTCACCGACAAAGGGATGGAAATTGCCAAAGATATTCTCACCCGGCATTCAATAATCCGAAAATTCCTTGAACGTATACTGCTATTGCCCGCGGGAATAGCCGACGAACAGGCATGTAAGATAGAACACCTCATTGACGGCATGACCTTACGCCGCCTTTACAACACCTGCCGGTTTTTACAGAATCAATTGATTAATAAAGAAATATACTCCGAAGAGGAATGGCTAAAAATCATCGATGAAGAAGTTGAATACCCCTCCTATCCTGAAGAAGAGTTCAAAAACGATTGATTATAAAAAACCAGGCTTCGTGGCACTCTAAATCGAATCAGCAAATGGGCAGAGAGACTTCAGGGGACACTTGCCGCATTCAGCCAGGAAACACCAACAACAGGATA
>JAGLYY010000313.1 GCA_023131935.1 Spirochaetales bacterium
TCGGTATTGGGAACAGATTCCCGGGGGCTTGGATATATGCTGAGCAGCCGGGATGTAAAGATGGAAGACAGTTTTTGGTCGGAACGGGGTTTCGTTTTCAGGATCCAGCAGAATGGAAGAATTACTGAATACGCCCTGAATGATCTTCCCGGCGGAGGCGCCCGGGAACTTGAGAAGAACATCAGGGACACAGTCGAATCCGCCTGGACAGGGGATGAACCGTCAGTTACTCATACACTATTGCAGGATGAGAGCGCTGAGGGCACATTTCGGGGTGATGTCGAACAGAACCCCATATCCGCTGATCCTCAGGAAATATTCGATCGGTTAGCTGCCTTAAAAGATCAGGTAATGGGCTTAAGTTCCAGTGTTGTCAATGTCCGGATCATGTACACCGGTGTTCGGGTGTCAAAGATTTTCCTCTCAGCGCGGAAAGATCTTACCCAGAGCTATACCTGGAGCCAGGCATATCTGGTTCCCTTTGTAAAGGTTGGGGAGCAGGTGAAGTATATACCCCTTACCTCCTCAGGACTTGGGGGGTTTGAGATTATTTCGGATATGGCGGAAAGAGTCCCGGCAACAATCGCTGAAGCTGAATCCCTTACAAAAGCGGTACCCGTTCCGCCGGGAGAATATGAGGTCATTTGTTCCCCTGATGTTACGGGACTCATAGTCCATGAAGCCTTCGGGCATGGGGTGGAAACCGATATGTTTGTGAAGGGGAGGGCCCTCGCGAAAGATTATATCGGGAAAAAGGTAGCTTCCCCGATAGTTACCATGAAAGATGGAGCCAGGTCGGCAACTCATGTAGCGAGTTACTATTTTGATGACGAAGGTACCATTGGGCAGGATACCCTTATCCTTGAAAATGGGATATTGAAGAGCGGAATCTCCGATATCCTGTCGGCAAATGCTTTAAAAATACACGCTACCGGTAATGGAAGGCGGCAGTCCTTTGCGAACAAGGCATACGCGAGAATGACAAACACCCTGTTTGAGCCGGGTGAGAATACCCTCGAAGAGATGATCAGCTCAATTTCTCATGGGTATTTGATTGATCATTCACAATCCGGGATGGAGGACCCCAAGAACTGGGGTATCCAGGGGGTTGCCCTTATCGGGAAGGAAATTCGGGATGGTAAGTTTACCGGAAAGATATCATCACCAGTTATAATGACAGGTTATGTACCTGAGGTGTTGTCCAATATCACCATGATTTCCCGGGAAGTAGACCTGTTTGGGACCGGGGCGTGCGGCAAAGGGTATAAAGAGCTCGCGAAGGTTTCCGCCGGGGGGCCATATATTAAAACGAAGATGAGGCTGGGCTGATGATTGAAAAGATAAAGACCTTACTGAAAGAATCCGGTGCTGATGAATATAAGATCGTGATGACTGGATCGAAAGGTGCCGAATCGTATTTCATTGGCAACAAGCTTGAGATGAAGCGGCAGCTGGAGATCCAATCCTATGAGGTAACCGTTTATCGGGACTTCACTGAAGATAATACCCGTTTACGGGGATCCATGAAGATAAGGATCCATCCTACCCATGCGAAGGATGATATCAGAGAGCTTATCGGTGTCGCCATGACGGGAGCAGCATCGGCGCGTAATCCCTGGTATCCCCTTCCTGATCCTGACGGGAGCATGGAACTTCACCGGACCAGCCTCGAAGAAAAAACTGTATCGGAGTGGGTATCGGAAATCGGAAAAATTATCTTCCGGGAAGCCTCCGGTACCGGAGTCACATTCAACGCGACCGAAATCTTTCTCACCCGGAAAAAGAACCGGATAGTAAACAGCCGGGGCATCGATGTTTCCTGGACGATTTACAGCGGACTGGTAGAGCTGGTGACAACAACGACCGGTGATGATGGGAAAGAGGTGGAACTCTTTGATCAATTTCACTTCAGTGATTTCGAGCCGGTATGGTTTTCTCGGAAGATCAGGGAACAGATAAAAGCTACAAAGGACAGGGCTGCAGCAGTGCCGCTTCCGGCGCTGAAAGAGATTCCGGTAATTCTCACTTCCGGGGATGCAAAGGATTTCTTCTCTTATTACCTTGCTAAAACCACAGGTGAGCTAGTGTACGAGAAAATATCAGGATTCGAACCTGGAAAAGCGGTCCAGAGCGGAGATGCCGCCGGAGATAAAATCACCATGGAAATCCTCCCCTATCTTAAAAACAGCCCCTTCAATACACCGGTAGATGAAGACGGAGTTGTCTGCAAGGGTGTAATTCTTATTGAAGAGGGAGTTACGAAAAATTACAGGACCGGTGTCCGCATGGCGCATTACCTCTCCCATCCTTTAACAGGTAATATGCGGAACATATCTGTTAAGCCGGGAAGATTCAGGAAAGATCAGCTTGATGGAAAGAAATATCTTGAAATCCAGACCTTTTCCGATTTCAATGTAGATCCCCTTTCGGGGAGTTTCGGCGGAGAGATCCGCCTGGCCTACTATTGTGACGGCAAGAATCTCATTCCGGTAACAGGCGGGTCGATAAGCGGGGTGATCGAGGAGATTCAGGATAAGATTCTCATGTCGAGTGAAATAATTTCTTACGAATCCTATCAGGGACCGGAATTCCTTTATCTTGAAGGGGTATCGATTGCCGGAGTTCTTGATGCGGAAGACTGAAAAACTGTATTACCTGGATCAGAACTTACAGGATTTCGAGGCAGAAGTTCTCGATGTCCGGGAAATTGGGAAGGGGTGGTCGGTCCTGCTGGACCGGACCGCCTTTTATCCTGAAGGGGGAGGGCAGCCTGCGGATATCGGATCGCTTTCCGGTATTCCTGTCCTTGATGTTCAAAAAAAAGATGATCTTATCTACCACATCCTCGAAAAGAAGCCTGAAACAAAGCTGGTGCAGGGAAAGATCGACTGGAATCACCGGTTCGATTATATGCAGCAACATACGGGTCAGCACATAATTTCCGCCTGTCTCTATAAAACAGGGGGGATTGGTACCGTTGCCATTCACCAGGGAGAGGAGTATACCTCCGTGGAAACCGATGCATCCGGCATTTCTCCGGAGACTCTGGAACAGATTGAAAAACTGGCAAACAGTATCGTAAATCAGAATCTCGATGTAACCTCGATCCGGATCGATCATACCGAATTATCTGGTTATACCCTCAGGCGTCCCACGAAGCTGACCGGGAAAATCCGTTTATTGAAAGTTGGAGAGATCGATCTTGTTGCCTGCGGGGGGGTGCATACTACCACCACTGGTGAGGTTGGCTTGATAAAGTTAGCGGGGACTGAAAAGATCCGGGGGCGTGTACGAACAATCTGGAAAATTGGAAACCGCGCCTACCGGGATTATCACCTGAAAAACCAGGTAGTTTCATCCCTCGTGGAAGCCCTCTCCGCCCAGCCCGACGAAGTTCCTTCGAGGGTCCTTCAGCTCCAGGAAG